>NZ_QROQ01000030.1:0-14939 GCF_003475115.1 Collinsella sp. AF37-9
GGGCCGAGGCCGCCTCGATCAATTTGCGAAAGAATCTTGACGGTACCGTCGCGCTTGAGCGGCACGCGCAAAAGAAGTAGTACGGCTTCGGCCGCCAGCGCGATAAAGACGACGTTGATGCCAAACTCGTAGAGGGCCGAGAGAAACAGCGACCCGCTCGCGATGGCGATGCCATAGCCCGCCGCGCACAGGGGCGGCATGAGCGCGGTCGCCACGGCCACGCCGGCGATGAGCGTGGCGGGTTCCTGGTCGCGCGAGTTGCCCAGTCCGCCCGCAAAGCCGCCCGCGAGCGCGACGGCAAGGTCCCACACAGTCGGTGTCGAGTTGTCGATGATGGCGGCCGTGGTGGTGCCAAGGGGCGAGAGCTTAAAGTACAGCGTGGACGTGATTAGACAAAAGACCATCTGCAGCGCGAGGCCGGCAATTGCCTCGACGGCAATCTCGCGGTCGAGCGTGGCGATGCCGTATGCCATGGCAAGGACCGAGCCCATGAGCGGACAGATGAGCATGGCGCCCACGATGGCAATGTCCGAGTCGATATCGAGGCCGATGCTCGCGATCAACATGGCAATGATCAGGATGCATAAGTGCGAGCCAGTCAGGCGCGCCCCGTTTACAAAGCGCTTGCGAATCACGTGATAGGGCGCGCGTCCCTCGCGTATGTTGAACGCCTGCTTAAGGAAACGGGTGGCATTCTCCATGGCCTCGCTGTGTGCAGGGCGTATACCGTGACGACGATGATGACGCTCGCGCAGCCGCTTGATCTGTTGTTTGTCGAGTTCCATGCTTACCTCGTTTAGCTTCTGAGCCGCTTCTTGCGTCTGTCGTCTTTACTCTACACCGCGTTAGGCGAGGTGTCAGACAAGGTTTGTTGACCTGGAAGTCAGGACAATCGACATGGCTAAAACGCCGTGAGGATCATAAGAGTCAAATAGACAAAAAAGCGCGGGGCCGGTTTGATTCCGACCCCGCGCTCTGCGCTGGTGCGTTGTTGTTCGGCCTACCCCAGCAGGCTCAGACCAACAGAGACAAACGCCAGGATAACGCCGACGATGGACTCGCCGCCGAGCAGACCGCTGGCGACGACCAGGCCCTGCTCCTGGAAGGCGGCATCCTTGGAGGCCTTCTCCTCGTCCGAAAGACCGGCAGCGGCGTCGCGGCGTGCGGCCCACTTGTCGTAGGCGAGCTTGGCGCAGGAGCCCAAGAAGGCCGTGAGCGACATGTAGAACGGCAGGTACACGCCCAGGCCGATCATCATGGCCGGAATGCCGAGCCAGTACATGACGATGCCGGCGATAAAGCCGCCTGCGAACCACGGCACGCTCGGGATGCCCGAGACCATGGTGGCGACGACGCTTGCCTGCGCGGCCACAAAGCTCTTGTCGGGGCCGAAAGCATCCGGACCATAGGCGGTGACAAGCGCGACCATGACGGCAGCGGCGACCAGGGCGCCCACGATGCCGCCGATGGCCTGGCCGATCCACTGCGCACGCGGATTGGTGCCCAGCACGGCGCCGGCCTTAAAGTCGTTCATGACGTCGCCCGCAAGGCCGCATGCCACGGCCACGATGCCGGCGATAAAGAACAGCTTGACCTGGGCGATCTGTGCGAAGGCAGCCACGATGAGCATGACGATGAGGCCGAAGATCTCCATGGGGTCGATGCCCGTCTGGCCGCAGCTCTGCGCGCTCATGATGGTGGTGACAAAGGTGAACAGCGTGACGATGACGGCCGGGACGGGGCCAAGGTCGAGCGCGATGGCGACGATCACGGCGATGGCGGCAGTACCCAGGCCGATGATGCCGGCGTCGAGCTTAAGCGAGCCCGAGATGAGCGACTGCTCGTCGGTGTCGCTGGAGCTGTCGGCGGCGAGGCCGCGGGCGATGCCGGCGACCTGCGGCAGGATGTCCTTGAGGACGACGGCGACGCCAAAGCCCATCATGAGACCCATGCCGAGCGATTTGACGATGCCCTGCGCAGTCACAACGTCGAATAGACCGGCAGCGGTGCCGCCCACGATGATGCCAAAGTTACCTAGCAGCGCGCCGGCAAACCAGAAGGCAACCGGGGCGAAGCCAACCAAAAAGCCGATGGAGAGCAGCATGGGCGAGTTATAGATGGCAAAGGTCACGCCGGGGATATTGAGCGTGCACAGCATGCTGGGCACCACGCCCAGAGCGTCGCGAAGCACGCTGTAGATGCCTGCGATGGCCATGGAGCCAAAGAGCTGCTTGCCGGTCTTGCCGCCGGCCTCGGTGGCGCGCAGTGTCTGAGCTGCGGCATTGCCGGTGGGAAACTCCAGCGCGGCGTCCACGATAAAGTGGCGGTGGATGAGCGCGGTGGCCAGCAGGCCCAAGATGGTGCCGGCGAGTGCCACGATAAACATGTCGAGCCAGCTGATCTGGTCGGCATAGCCCAGCATCCAGGCGCCCGGGATGGTAAACGCCAGTCCGCCGGCGACCATGGCGCCCGCGGACATGATGGTGTGGGTGACGTTGGCCTCGTTGAGGCTGGCGTTGCCCATGAGCTTCAGGAAGAACAGCGAGATGACGGCAGCGAAAATGATCGGCCAGGGGAGCGCACCCATCTTGAGGGCGGTATAGGCCGAGCTCGCCGTGATGATCACGCAGCCAAGGACGCCGATGACGACGCCACGCAGCGTGAGTTGCCCGCGCATCGAGGTGCGGTTTGAGGGATTGCTCATATTGAACTCCTTTGCGTATATCCGCTTCCCCCGGGAGCGCCGCTACGGATACGGCGCGGGAAGTCGGGTTACCAAGGGCCGCCGCGTGAGCTCGCGCGCGACCGCGCACCAGTATAGCCGCAAGCCAGTTAATTTGGGACGGGGCTTTTTTAGCTGCCCCAGGCTCGGCCGAAGGATGATTATTTTGGGACGGGGATTTAAAAATCATTAGGTACACAATGATTTTTAAATCCCCGTCCCAAAATAATCATCGGGATATACTGCTGGGCAGACGAAAGGAGCGCCGACGATGCTTAATGGGTGCGCATATATATTGACGGTCGACGTGGGCAACACGTTCATTCGCTTTGGCCTGTTTGCAGAGGATTCGGCCGCGGCGCAGGAATGTCCGCTTGCGACGTGCGAGATCACCACGCCGGCCCGTATTACAGCCGACGAGGCGCGTATGCGTCTCGTGCAGGTCATGGGCGCGCTCGCTGCCGATGCAGGTGTGCCCGGGGTGCTCGCACCCGCCGCGGCCGTGCTGAGCTGCGTGGTCCCGGCTCTCGAGCGCCCGTGGAAGGCGGCACTTTCCCGTACCTGCACGGGGCGCGTGCTCACGGTGGGGCCGGGACTTAAGACCGGCATGCCCGTGCACTACGACGATCCGGCCGAGATCGGCCCCGACCGCATCGCCGATGCTGTGGCGGCCCGCGCCGTCTACGGCTCGCCATGCATCGTGATCGACCTGGGCACCACGACCAATATCGAGGTCATCGACGCGCGCGGCGCCTTTGTCGGTGGCGTTATCGCGCCGGGGCTGGCGCTCGGTGCCCGTTCGCTTTCGGCGGCAGCAGCGCGCCTACCCCAGGTTGAGCCCTCGGCGCCGACACACGTCATCGGACGCAACACGCGCGAGGCCATGCGCTCGGGCGTGGTTTTGGGCGAGGTGGCCCGCATCGACGGCATGCTCGACATGGTGCTTGCCGAGATGCGTGCGACCAAGGCCGCGGGGGAGGGCGATGTGCCCATCGTCATTACCGGCGACGATGCCGAGGCACTTGCGGCCCTGGTCGGCCATAGCCTGACGGTCGATGACGCGTTGACGCTGCGGGGTCTCGCCGAGCTCTACCACATCAACCAAAAGCCCCGCCGCGTGTAAAAGTGAGGGCGCCGGTGGGATAAACGCCCCCACCTTTCACCTGCTACAATAGGTCAAACTATTGCGATTTCGGAGGTGTCTGCCATGTCGGACGATCTTCATCAAACCGCGTCGGGCAAGCGCCGCGACGTTATTTGCTGGGATGAGTTCTTTATGAGTGTGGCTATCGCCGCGCAGCGCCGCAGCAAGGACCCCAACACGCAGGTGGGCGCGTGCATTGCCAGCACCAACCACCGCATTCTTTCGGTGGGCTACAACGGTACGCCCTCGGCGCTCAACGACGACTTTTTCCCGTGGGGCACAAGCGACGACCCGTTGCAGGATAAGCACAACTACGTGGTACATGCCGAGGCAAACGCCGTGCTCAACTACCGCGGCTCGCTCAAAGACCTCGAGGGTTCCACGGTCTACGTCACGCTATTCCCGTGCCACGACTGTGCCAAGATCCTGGCGCAGGTAGGTGTAGGCGAGGTTGTCTACCTGGACAACAAGTATGCCGATACCGACGACGGCCGTATCAGCCGCCGCATTCTCGACTCCTGCGGCATCAGCTACCGCCAGGTTATCGTCGATGTCCAGATTGGTACCGGGGGACAGGCTCGGCAGTAGCGCATGGCAACGCCAGCTGGCAACAAAAGGCAGCTAAAAGAGCCCCGTCCCAAATTGACTGCTCGTGAAAGTCGCGTCTGCGCGCATGGACGGCTCGTGAGCGGGTACATGGCTGTAGTAACATAGCTTCTGTCCGCGGGCGCGCCCGCGTTATTGTGAGAAAGGAGCCCCTGTGGCTGTTAACGAAGAGCTGCTTAAGAAGGTTCTTGAAGAGATTCGCCCCAACCTGCAGGCCGACGGCGGCGATATGGAGTATGTGGGCGTCGACGACGAGGGCGTCGTCAAGCTGGAACTGCAGGGCTCCTGCGCCGGCTGCCCCATGAGCTCGTTGACCCTGTCCATGGGCATCGAGCGCATCCTGAAGGAGCATGTGCCCGGCGTTACCCGTGTCGAGCAGGTCAATGCTTCCGGTGAGGCCGACGACCTGTACGACGAGTACGCGCCGTTCTAAGATGCAAAGGCTGCGGACGACATACTCCGCATAGACGTTACGTCCAAATATGCGGCTGCGAGCGCAAGGCCCGCGGCCGCATTTGTATGTAGGGAGTAGGAGGGTCGACATGCTCAACGACTTCTACCATATGCTTGATCCCGTCGCGATTTCGGCGGGGCCCATCACGATTTACTGGTATGGTCTGGCCTATGTGGTCGGCGCCCTGCTCACGGCGGTCGTCATGTACCGCACGCAGCGTCGCTGGGGTTTCGACATTACGATTGACGACCTGACGAGTGTCGTGGTCGGCGTGGTCTTTGGCCTCATTATCGGTGCGCGCCTGTTCTACGTCGTCTTTTACGGTGATGGCTACTATTGGACCCACCCGCTCGAGATCTTTGCCACTAACGAGGGCGGCATGAGCTTCCATGGCGGCTTGGTGGGCGGCATTATCGGCGGCATCATCGTGTGCCGCATGTATAAGCTCGACGCATGGACTTTGGCAGACCTTGCCGTCATAGGCGCGCCGCTGGCCTTGTGCCTAGGCCGTTGTGCCAACTTTGTCAACGGCGAGCTGTGGGGCAAGCCGACCGACCTGCCTTGGGGTGTTGTCTTTGGCGGCACCGCGGGCGATATGCCGCGTCATCCCTCCCAGCTCTATGAGGCATTTCTTGAGGGCATCGTGCTCTTTTGCATTCTGCAGGTGCTCAGCCGCAAAAAGCCGCTGCTGCCCCAGGGCACGTTTATGGGCGTGTTCGTGATGGGGTACGGCATCGTCCGCTTTCTCGTTGAGTTCGTGCGCGTGCCCGATGCCCAGCTGGGCTATCTGCTGGGCGGCGTCATCACCATGGGCCAGCTGCTGAGTTTGCCGCTCGTGATCGCCGGTCTGGCGCTCATCATCTTTGCCCGACACCGCGATCGGCCCCAGCGCATCTACCTGGATGCCTAACCACCAAAACCACCAAAAGGGGACAGGCGCCTTTGTGGTGGTTCGCTGGGCAACGATGACAAAACCGTAACGTTTTCCCAGATAAAACCTGCCAAAATAAACCTGTCCCTTTTTGGCAGGTTTCTAGAAAGGCTTTCGGACTGTGAAGGATTCCGACCTCTCCACAACGGCTGCGCGTGACGCTGCCCGCATCGTTTGGTTTAAGCGCTACCCCGCCAAGCAGACGCTCATCGCATTTTTGCTCGCGCTGTTGGCGACCACGGCGTTTTCCATCGATCCCGCCCCGGTGTCGAGCAATGCAGTCTTGGCGATTGACCCCAAGGCGACGGGTGCACTGTACGTGTGCTACGAGGTACTCCTCTCGTTTGCCGGCCATACCGACGCGGTCATGCTGCTTGCGCTTGCCTGTCTGCTCACGCTGCCGTTTCGCTACGTATTCTTTGGCCGCGGCGACGCCTGGCGTCCCTCGGTGGTCCTTCCGTCGCTGTTCTTTGCCGTCTGTATGGTGTTTGGCCGCAGCTACGACCTCACCGATTCGGCCGAGATCGTGCTCGGCGACAAGGCCCGCATCATCTGCGCCTGGATCGGCGGTGTGGGCTGGATGCTCTTGGCGGTCGTTGCCTTCTACCTTGCCTTTGAGTGTCTAGATTGGCTGAGCTCTCGGCGCATTCCGTTTTCCGAAGCGCACTTTGGCCGCGTATGGCGTGTGGCTCACGCCGCGCTCTCGGTCCATCCCTTTGCCGGGCCCTTCCTGGTGCTTATGATCGCCTGGGCGCCCACGCTCATCGCTTCGCTGCCCGGCCTTTTTATGGGAGATACGGGTGCGCAGATTCGCCAGTGGTTCAACTACCCCAACGGTACGAGTGACTACCTGCGTCTGCTCAATCCCAATGTGTTGCTCAACGGACATCACCCCGTGGTGCACACGGCTATCATCGGTTCGTGCGTCCAGCTGGGGCTTTCACTGTTCAACAGCGCCAACGCAGGTCTTGCCATCTACACCTGCACTCAGTTCGTCATTACGGCCGCCTGCATGGCCTATTCCATCTCGTCGCTGCGCAAGCTGGGCGTGAGCCTGCCGGTCCGCGGCGTGATCTTGCTGTTCTTTGTGTTCATGCCCATGTTCTCCAACTACGCGGCCCTGCTTACCAAAGATGTGCTGTTTGCCGACGCGTTTTTGGTTTTGCTCGTGCAGACCGTCAAGCTCGTTGCCTGTGGCCTGCCCCGTCGCGATGCCAATGCCGAGCGTGCGGGCGATCCCAGGCCCGTGCTCTTTGCGCGCCATGACTGGCTGCTGCTCGCTCTGGGCGCCATGGGTTCCACGTTTCTGCGCAACGGCGGCCTGGTGTTTCCCCTGGCGACATGCGTAATCGCGGCGGCGTTTTGCGCATGGGACGTGCATATGGCCCATCGTGCAGGCAAGCAGGCTGGTGCTGCGCCTTCGGGCGCCATCCCGCGTTTCCGCTGGGTGGGAGTTCTTGCGGTGCTTGCACTCTGCCTTGCCTCTAATATGTACTTCACTAAGGTCTTTATGCCGGCGCACGACATCACGCCTGGTTCCAAGCGCGAAATCCTCTCGATTCCGTTCCAGCAGACGGCTCGTTTCGTCCAAAAGCACGACGGCCTCAACTCGGGCGTCAACCCCACGGTTAAGGAGGACGGCACCATCGTGGAGGCTCCTTGCGACGGCTTGGTGACCGATGAAGAGCGTTCCGTGATCGACCGGATACTCAAGTACGACAATCTGGGCCACCGTTACGACCCGGATAAGTCGGACGCCGTCAAAAATTGCTTTAACGAGTACGCCTCGCAGGAGGACATCAAGGCCTATTTTGAGGTGTGGGCCCATATGTTCAAAAAGGATCCCGAGTGCTATATCTCGGCGCTCATCAATAACTACTACGGCTACTTTTATCCGAGTGCCCGCGATGCGTGGGTCTACAGCACGGCGCGCAGTGCCGAGATTATGGCACGCCCCGATAATCTCAAGTACTTCGACTTCCATCCGGTCGATAGCAAGGTCGTGCGCTGGTGCGACCACCTGAGCAACCTGTATCGCGTGGCAGTACAACGCGTCCCGTTTATCTCGCTCACCATGAGCTCGGCCACCTATGTGTGGATCATGATCGCCGTGGTGGTCTATCTGTTACGTCGTCATTCGTGGCGCGGGCTGGCCATTTGGGTGCCGCTGCTGGGCGTGCTCGCCGTGTGCCTGATCGGTCCCTGCAACGGCTCGACCTACATGCGCTATCTGTATCCGGTCATCGTCTGCATGCCCTTTGCCATCGGCGCCACCATCACCCGCAGCGACCTCCTCTGGTCCTAATGTGGTGCAAAGGGGATAGGTTACTTGGCACCAAGGGGTTGCATCATCACGACGCCTTCATTTTGGGGTTTATCTCGCAGACCAGTAGGTATATCATAACGACGTTTGTTTATATTGCCCCGGCATCTGCGCTGGGCTTTAGGTCGAAACCGATAGGAGACACGTATGTCCGGACACTCTAAGTGGGCCACAACCAAGCATCGTAAGGGCGCGCAGGACGCCAAGCGTTCCGCCCTCTTCTCCAAGCTGAGCCGCAACATCACCGTTGCTGCCCGTCTCGGCGGCGACCCGCTGCCCGAGAACAACGCCAGTCTTGCTGCTGCCGTTGCCAAGGCCAAGGCTCAGTCTATGCCTAAGGACAAGATCAAGTCCGCTATCGACAAGGCTTTTGGTTCGGGTGCCGATGCCGCCGTCTACGAGAACATCGTGTACGAGGGCTATGGTCCCGCCGGCGTTGCCGTCTACGTCGACTGCCTGACCGACAACCGCAACCGTACTGCCGCCGATGTCCGTTCCGCCTTCTCCCACGCTGGTGGCAACCTGGGCACCTCCGGCTCCGTCGCCTTCCAGTTTGAGCGCAAGGGCCAGATCGTCGTCGCCAAGGAGATCCTAGACGAGAACGCCAAGAAGGAGACCATGATCGCCAACGGTGCTGCCGGTGACGAGGATGAGTTCATGATGGCAATCGCCGAGGCCGGTGGCGAGGACTACGAGGACGCCGGCGAGGAGTGGATCGTCTGGACCGCTGCTAACGACGTCATGGCTGTCTCCAAGGCACTCGAGGAGCAGGGCGTCCAGGTCAAGGGTTCCGAGACCACCATGGTTCCGACCACCCCGACCGAGGTCTCCGGTACCGACGCCAAGAAGGTTCAGCGCCTCATCGACCGTCTCGAGGAGCTCGACGACGTCCAGGATGTTTACAGCACCATGGATATGACCGACGAGGTCATCGCTGCCCTCGAGGAGGAGTAGCACCCGCGCGGGTTAAGCCGCGCATATCTGGGCATAATGAAGCGAGCATGCAAGCCTCGTGGAATAGATGAGCCGGATCCGCGTGCGTAGAGCACCGGACCCGGCTCTTTTATAATGATGCGAATCGTTTTGCATTCTGTGGACCGAGACCCGAAAGGAGTGCCGCATGCGCGTGCTCAAACGAGCCCTAGCAATCGTGTACCTTGCCGCCGCCATCGTGGCGCTGGGCACGCTTGTCTGCCAGTTCTGGGGACCGTATACGTATCGCTTTATGCTGCTATTGCGTGACACCATGCCTCGCGTCGTCGTTACGGTGTGCGCCGCCATCGTGGCGCTTGGCGTGCTCATTGGGTTTTTCCGCTTGATGTTCGCGCGTCGCGAGCCGTCCTGCGTGCATCCGGCGGGGGAGCGCAATATCGAGGTCACGCTCGCAGCGCTTTCCTCGTGCGCCCGCGCCGCGGCGGAGTGCGATGATCGTGTGATGGTTGAGCATATCGAGGCACGCGTTCAAGGCTCCGACGAGTCGCGCGTTCGTTTTAAGGTAGAGGCCATCGCGCTCGACGACCGGGACGTGGCCTCCCAAGCTATCGCGATGCAGCAGCGCATCGAGAAGGCCTGCGACACCATGCTCGGCACGCCGGGCACGACCGCGCGCGTCCGTTTTTTGCCGTCCAAGACTACCGTCCAGACCGTGGAGGTTTCCGGTGAGTGATACCAACCAAGACAAGACCGCCCGCACGCCGCGCCTGACGATCGATCAGAACGCTACGCCGGCAGGCGAGTCCGCCGACACCAAGCCCGAGGCCGGCGAGCAGCACGACAGCGCTGCCAACGACTTTGACGAGGCCATGGGTCTCATCAAAGGTACGGGCGCTGCTATCTGGAGCTACGCCGTGCGCCACCCCAACACTACGCTCGGCGCCGTGGCAGGCTTTATCATCGCCGTGCTGGTACTTACGTTGGGCCTGTGGGACACGCTTGTCATCGCATTCTTTGTGCTGATCGGTGCCGTAATCGGCCAGATTCGCGACGGCGAGAACGGTATCGTCAACTTCTTCGGTCGCCTGTTTAGCGGCCGCTAATACGTATTCGACTGTCGCATCCGCGGCAGGCATAAGGAGGAACCATGGCTTTTAACACGAAGGTCGATGTGGCCGATACCGAGCTCGAGGCGAATGAGGCCGTCGTCGATGCCGGGGACGTGACGCTCGAGGACGAGGCACTCGTCGAGGCCGAGTCCGATGCGGACGAGGACAACGAGGAGATGGACGAGGAGGCGGACGAGTCCGAGGACTCGCTGACCTATTCCAACGGCGTGATCGAGAAAATCGTCGCCATGGCCACCCGCGAGGTGCCGCACGTTCTGGGCATGAAGGGCAACCTCATGCACTTTGTGCAGGAGCAGTTTGGTGCCGAGAACCTGACCAAGGGCGTGACGGTCGAGGTCACCGACGACAACCGCGTGGTCGTCAACATCTCGGTCATCATCGAGTACGGCGCCTATGCGCCTGCGATCTTTGACGACGTTAAGGCGCGTGTCACCGAGCGTCTGGCCGCGATGACCGGCCTTGAGGTGGCAGGCGTCAACCTACGCATCGAGGATGTCATCACCCCCGAGGAGTACGAGCACCGCACCAGCCAGCACGAATAACCTTCCAAAAAGGGACAGGTTTGTTTTGGCAGGTTTTATCTGCGTAAACGTCAACGGCCGGGCGCGCATGTAAAAGCGCGACCGGCCGTTTTCTATATGCCCTCGATACGGTCATACCGCTCGTCTAACTAAGGGTTGCAATCTTCGCGTTCCGCGTTACCCTAATGGGCGAATTGTTTCCAAATTGTTAACGAGGGGTTGCCGTAATGGCCGACGAACACGAGACCGAAAGCAAGGCATGGGCGATTGAAGCCGCTGCGGCAGAGGCGGCGTCGCGTGCCGCCGAAGAAGTGCATCGCCCGCCTGTGGTTCCGATGGAGCGCGTGGTCGGTCGCGAGGATATCGAACGTGGCGAGCGCGCCGGCCGCAAGCGCAGCCAGGAGCCAGGCTTTCCGCGCTTTTTTGCCGAGCTCAATCTGGGCCTGATTCTCACGGCGTTCGCCATCGTGGCCTTTAAAACCCCCAATCACTTTGCCTTCGGCGGCACCTCGGGCGTGTCGGTCATTCTTTCCACGCTGTTCCCGACCCTGCCCGTCGGCGTCTTTATGTGGATTATCAACGCGGTCCTGGTCGTTCTGGGCTTTATCTTTTTGGAGCGCAAGGCGATTCTGTGGAGCGTCTTCGCTTCGTTTGCGCTTTCGGCCTACGTCTCGCTGTTTGAGCTCTTCATTCCGACGGATGTTTCGATGACGGGCGATATGTGGCTCGACCTGTGCTTTGCCGTCATCTTGCCGGCGCTCGGCAGCGCTATTGTCTTTGACATCGGCGCCTCGACGGGTGGCACGGACATTCTTGCCATGATCCTCAAACGTCGTACGACGCTCGAGATCGGACGCGCCTTGTTGCTGGTCGATATCGGCATCGTGACCGTCGCGGCTTTCCTGTATGGCCCGCGCGTCGGCCTGTACTGCGTACTTGGCCTGTTTGCCAAGACGCTCGTGGTCGATAAGGCCATCGAGAGCATTCACCTGCGCAAGGTCTGTACGATCATTTGCACCGAACCGCGAAAAGTCGAGGAGTTTATTGTCAAGCATCTCAACCGCACGGCAACGATCAGCCGTGGCTACGGCGCCTTCTCGGGCAAGTGCGTCACGGTGATTATGAGCGTGCTGAGCCGTCGCGAGGCAGTGCAGCTGCGCCGCTATACCCGCGAGATTGACCCTGGCGCCTTCATCACCATCGTCGATAGCTCCGAGATCGTGGGCAAGGGCTTCCGCGGCACGAACTAGCGCGGACGCACCCTTCGAATCATTGAATAAAGCCGCCAACGTTGCAAATCGGCCATCTTGGAGTATTTGTCCCCACATTGGGCGATAATGTTGCCAAAGACATCGTTTGCGATCCAGGTGATTCGCTCTAGATACGAAGGGATGATTTCGATGTTCTGTTCGCAGTGTGGCGCCCCCATGGGCGATAACGACAAGTTCTGTGGCGCGTGCGGCGCTCCTAATGCCGGTGCCGCAGCCTCTGCCCCTCAGGGTCAGCCCCAGCAGTTTGTTCCGCAACCGCCCGTGGCGAATGCGTCCAAGGGCTGTGTGGCTCAGGCGTTTGAGGATATGACCAAGACTCCGGGCGTGCTGCAGCGCGTGTGCCAGATTGCCTTTTTACCGGCGCTGATTTGTGTTGTGTCGGTACTCGTGCTGTTTATTCCCGTTATTGGCGGCATTGCGGCTGCCATCGGCTTTTTGGCAGCTTGCATTGCGAGCGTGTGTGGTTCCGGCTTTGGTATTGAGTGGGGTCGAGATCTGTCGCTCAAGGTTGATGACGGTATGGATCGTCCACTCATGCGTTCCACGTCGTTTGGCCTCGGAGTCTTTTCGAGCGTTATCTCGGTCGTGCTCGAGGTTATCGCTGCCATTCCCGTTATCGGTGTAGTGCTTTCGCTGGTGGAGAGCGTGGTAATTGGCGCCGCGGGCTCGTATTCGTATTACGGCTCCTATGCACTCGAGGCGGCGCTGTTTGGCTCGCTTGGCCTGCTTGTCCTGGCTATGATTGCCACGGCGGTCTTGGGGGTCTTCTTTAAGATGTTCGCCGACATTGCCGTGATGCACTTTGCGGTGACCGGTCGTGTCGAGAGCGCGTTTTCGCTCGATAAGGTCTGGGCGGCCTTTAAGCACAACAAGACCAAACTGTTCTGCGCTTCGTTCCTTCCCGAGTTTTTGACGGGCCTGGTCGCCAACGTTGTCACCTGGATCCTGACGTTCGTCTTTGGCACCATTGCCTCTGTCGGTATGTATAGCTACTACTACCGTCCTTCGGCTATTGAGGCGCTTGTTACCGGCGGTGGCATCACGCTCGTATTGTTCTTGGTGCTGACGGCGTTTGTCACGGTATTCCTCACGGTCTTTGGCAAGATGCTCAAGCACCGTGCCGTTGGCTATTGGGTTGCGCGCTACGCAAGCGAGTGGGCCGACGAGGACAAGGACGACGTCCTGACTTTTGTGCTGCCGTTTGAGAAGAAGTCTGCTCCGGCTGGTTTTAGCGCTCCGGATGCTTCGCCGGTACCTGCGCCCGAGCCCGAGCCCGCGCCCGAGTCTGCGCCTGAGCCTGCACCCGAGCCGGCGCCTGTGCCTGAGCCGGCACCCGCACCTGCGCCTGCAACGTCGCCCGCGCCGACGTCTGCCCCGGCACCGGCCCCCGCGCCCGAGGCGACGCCTGCAGAACCCGATTGGAATGCCGTTGCCACGCCGGCGGATGAGCCGGGCGATAATCCTGCTGCCGAAAACAATCAAACCGAATAGTCGGTCGAGGCGCCCTGGGCAACTGAGCCCGGGGTGCCTTTTTCTACCGCGGAAGCAAGAAAATACCTGGGAAAATGGTTGCAGCAAAAAATCTCGGAAATTGGTCAATGTTGCGCAACAACGTCGCGGCTATTGTTGAGAACATAGACGTGTAAGGTTTGAAGGCGTGCAACGCCTTAGGAAAAGGAGAAGCTTATGTTCTGTCCCACTTGTGGTTCTCCCATTTCGGATGATGCCAAATTCTGCCCTGTCTGCGGTTCTGCCATCGGTGCCGCTTCCGCTACTCCTGCTCCGCAGCCCGCACCTCAGCCCCAGCCTGCTCCGCAGCCCACGCAGATTCAGCCCACTCCGGTTCAGGCAGTTCAGCCCCAGCCTCAGCAGCAGTACACCGGGCAGCAGCAGTACGCCGGCCAGCAGCAGTATGCTCAGCAGCCTGCGCCTGCCCCGATGGGCTATGCTCCGATTAAGACCGACCGTGGCGTGATCGGTTGGCTCCTGCTTTCCATCGTGACCTGCGGCATCTATTCGTATTACTTCCTCTATTGCCTTGCCCGCGACATCAATGTCATGTGCCAGGATGACGGCGATTCCACGCCGGGTCTGGCAGCATTCATCTTGCTGTCGTTCGTGACCTGCGGCTTCTACGGACTCTACTGGTACTACAAGATTGGTAACCGCCTGCAGGCTAATGCCCCTCGCTATGGCCTGATGTTCCAGGAGAACGGCACCACCGTTCTTATGTGGCAGATTGTCGGCGCGCTGCTGTGCGGCCTTGGCCCCATCTTTGCCATGAACATCATCATCAAGAACACCAATGCCATGGCAACGGCTTACAACGCCCGTCTTGGCGCTCGTGCCTAACGACAAGAGCGGCGTGAACGGCTCTCAGGGACATAAGGGCGCGGCGGAGCTCATTCGCCGCGCCCTTTCTTGCATCGGCGCGCTCTTTGTCGCCTGGCTCGCACTTTACCTGCTCGATATCGGCTGCGTGTTTCGCCTGATGACGGGCATTCCCTGTCCGGGATGTGGCATGACGAGGGCCTGGCTGGCGGCGCTGCGCCTCGATTTTTCGGCGGCCTTTGCCTACCATCCGCTGTTTTGGGTGGTGCCGATTGCGTTTGCGCTCGCGTTCGTGCGCGAGGAGGTGGCATCGAGCAAGCTAAAGCGTGGCATCGACATTGCGGTTATTGTTCTGTGTGTGCTGGTCGTTGCCGTATGGATCGTGCGCCTTATCAACCCGGCAGACGCGGGCCTGCTCTTTGGTGGGCACGCTCCCGCCGGAGTTCCCACCGATATCATCCACCTCGAAACCCCACGCTGGCTCACCATCCTTCGCTCTTACCTGTCGTGACGGAGGACGCGCTAGAAAAGCGGTCGACACATAAGCGGGGGGGGACGTTGAGATAACGTTCG
>NZ_QROQ01000030.1:14976-24105 GCF_003475115.1 Collinsella sp. AF37-9
CGCTTTGCTCTAGCCAGGTTGTTATGGGTAGGCGTGACGGCTACTCGTCGCGCTTCTCCTCGTGGCGAGCAGCAGCCCGCGCATCGTGGATGCCCTTGATGGCAGCATGGCGGGCGGTGCGGGCGTCGTGCATGGCGTCGCGGGCCTCGGCGGCCGTTGCCTTGGCAGAGCGCAGCTTGGCGGCCAGGTCGGGATTGGTCTCGGCAACCGCGGCGATCGTGGGGCCGTCGAGCTCTTCTTGCGTGGGCTCGGCCAAAAAGTCGATGGCATACTGGGCGGCTACCATGGAGCCCTTGGCGAGCACGCTCTCGTCGATCTTGTAGAAGCAGGAGTGCTGGGCATAGGTGGCGCCAATCTGGGGGTTGCGCGTGCCAACAAAGGCGAGCACGCCCGGCACACGGCGCAGGTACTCCGAGAAATCCTCGCCCGAAAGCGTGCCGCGGTAATGGCCCTCGCCTGCGGGGCCCAGGCACTTGAGCACAGCTTGGCGGCAGCGCTCGCTCGAGGCGGCATCGTTTTCGACCTTGTAGTTGGCGATGGTGTAGTCGGTGAGTTCGGCCTCGGCGCCTAGTGCTGCTGCGGTGTGCTCCACGATGCGGCGCATAAGCTCGGGCATCTCCTCATGCGTCTTGTCGCCATAGGTGCGCACCGTGCCGGCGAGGTAGGCCGTGCCGGCGATAACGTTGCGCGCGGTGCCGCCGTGCAGCTCGCCGACGGTAATGACGGCCGGCTCGTAGGGGCTGATCTCGCGCGAAACGATGGTCTGTAGGGCGTTGACGATTTCGGCGGCAACCATAACGGCGTCGTGGCCGCGCTGGGGCATGGCGCCATGGCACGAGGTGCCGCGGACGTCGATGCGGAACCAGTCGGTATTGGCCATGCGCGGACCGGGCTCGCAGCTCACGGTGCCGGCATCGACCTCGCTCCAGATGTGCGCGGCATAGGCACCGTCGACGCCATCGAGTACGCCCGTGCCGATCATGAGCTTGGCGCCCTGGCCGTTTTCCTCGCTGGGCTGGAAAACGATGCGAATCTCGCCGTGGATGTCATCGGTCATGTGGCGCAGAATCTGCAACGTGCCGAGCATCATGGCGATATGGCAGTCGTGGCCGCAGGCGTGCATGCAGCCCTCGTTGACGCTGGCGAACTCCTCGCCGGTCTGCTCGGTGACGGGCAGGGCGTCGATGTCGGCGCGCAGCAGGATACGGCGGCGCGGCGTGCCGTCCTCGCGGTAGGCATCGGGCGCGGTGCCGCGAAGCGTCGCCACCAGGCCCGTCTTGAGCGGACGCTCGTAGGGGATGTTCATGGCGTCGAGCTGGTTGGCGATGTCGGAAGTCGTGCGCTCCTCGGCAAGGCTCAGCTCCGGGTGCTTATGGAAGTGTCGGCGCTGCTTGATGATGTAGGGTTCAAACTCGGCGGCGATATCTTGGATGGCTGCGGTGACGTCGTCAGCCGCTCGCACCTCGGTCGCCGCCATAATCTGCTGTGCCTTGGTCTTCGTCATGGTCGATTTGCTCCTTGCTGGCTCGATCGCAAAATCGTACAGGCTCTCTCCAGTATGCCACCTGCCGCTAGGGCTGGTAAAGTTGCCGTTTGCCGCTTGGAGTTTTGTTGCAAGGGCGGGGGAGTACACTCGGGGGTGTTGAATTTCCTGCCAGAGATGGGGATGCCCATGCAACATATCGATCGGATTATCCGCTCCAAGAACGTTTTTACCGCGCAAGACGGTATCGATACCGCCCGCGAGCTGGCGATTGCCATCGCGGGCGATCGCATTGTCGCAGTCGGTGCGCCCGATGACGTGATTGACGCCGCACCTGCCGCCACGCCGGTGGTCGATTACGGCGAGCAGTTTGTCTGCCCCGGTTTCCACGATGCGCACCTGCATTTCTTCCATACTTCGGTTGGCTCCTCGCCGTACATGCTCATGGATATGGGCACGTCCGAGGCAGCATTGGTGCAGCATGCGCTCGAGTTTTCCCAAGGCTTGCCCGACGACGCTTGGGTCGTGACCCAGGGTTGGCGCGATTACCGCTGGGATCCGCCCGAGCACCCTACCAAGGCCTCCCTCGATGCGGCATTTCCCGATCGTCCCTGCGTTATGTACTCGGGCGACGGGCACACGCTGTGGCTTAACAGCCGCGCACTCGAGGCGCTCGGCGTGACGCGCGACAGCGAGCCGCCGGCGGGTGGCAGCTACGACAAGGATGCAAATGGCGAGCTCACGGGTATCGCTCACGAGGCTGCGGCCATGCAGCTGCTGCCGCGCTGTCTTGAGTGGCTGGGCGAGGATCGCATCGCGAGCGCGTATGCCGACCAAATGAAACGCATGGCCGAGCAGGGCATTACCTCGATTTGCGACATGTCGCTCATGCCCATGCCGGGCTGTGACTTTATCCGCGACGACGTCTACGACAAGCTTCAGGCGATTGGCAAGCTGGGCATTCGCGCCCACCTGTTCCCCACGCTGTTGGATGACCAATCGCGCTTGGAAGAACTTCAGACCCGCTACGCAAACAATGCGTTGCTCTCGGCGCCGGGCTTTAAGCAGTTCTTCGATGGCGTGTCGAGCGAGCACACCGCATACCTCACCGATCCCTATACCAACCCGCGCTTCCCGGGCGACCAGGGCCGTCTGACGGTTCCTGTCGAGCGCATGCGCAAGTTGGTTCTGGCGGCAGCCGAGCGCGGCCACACCGTGCGCATCCACGTTATCGGCGACGGCGCCATCCATGCCGCACTCGATATCTTTGAGGAGGCGGCAGAGCTCTACGGCTTGCCCCAGCACGGCCATAATACGCTTGAGCATTTGGAGAATCTGCTGCCCGAGGACATCGATCGTCTGCGCAAACTCAACGTCATTGCCTCGAGCCAGCCCTGCCATATCACGCTCGACCCGGGTGGCCCGGAGCGCGACCTGGGCCTGGAACGCAGCCGCATCATGTGGCCGTTCGCAACTTATCAGCAGCGCGGTATCCGTCAAGCTTTCGGTACCGACAGCCCCATCACGGCCGTTACCAGCATGAACGTGCTCTACACGGCTATCACGCGCCAAGATCCCCGCAGCCACTGGCCCGAGGGCGGCTGGCTGCCGAGCGAGCGTATCGACGCGGCAACGGCCCTGCGCAACTACACGCTTGGCAGCGCGTACGCAGCGGGCGACGAGCAAAACCTCGGCAGCCTAGAGCCCGGCAAATACGCCGACCTGGTAGTCCTGGACCAAAACCCGCTCGCCATCGACCCCCAAGAGCTCCAGGCTACCAAGGTTCAGGCAACCTATCTGGCAGGCAACTTAATCTACGAGCGCTAATATTCATGCCGTACCGTTAAACGCGGCTCGGGCAGCCTATTTTGGGATGGCGCTCGAGCCGCGTTTGTTTGCCTATGGGGTCCGTTAGGAGCGCCCCCGCTCTGCTTGATTTGGGCGCGGGGCGGAGGCGCCGCTGCCCCGCGCTCAATTTGGACGTCAGTAATGCTGTCTCTTGGTGTTTTGAATACTTCCCATTGCAGATTGCATAAAAAGTTGAGATGTTCTTTCCGGTCCTGATGTACCCCCGCCTGGGCCGTGCAAAAAATGGAGTATTCAGCACCGTGAGCTCTGCCGGTGCCGCTGCAGTCGGGTGGCATTGCGGAGATCGACGTCATTTTGGGGTCCGGTGCGGCGCGAGGCACGCCTTTTTGTCCTGATGGGGTTTGCCCGCCGACCCAAATCGCCGGTCAAAGGCGTTCTTGGGACCAATATGGTGTGTCCGGCGCGTATGCAGACGTCCTGGCCTGCTGAAAACTCCCAAAAATGCACGCTGCTTCCCAGGGGACCCGTGCGAGCGGCGAAAACCATGCCCAAGTCGCTGTCCGCATCGCCATTTTGCTGCACTGACTTTTCTGAATACCGGGCCCGAGATTGGTCAACCCTAGGCTCCCGGAGCTGCGTTGGGGTCGGTTTCGTTGGCGGCCGCCTGCTTATGGGTGGCAAAGACCGAGCCTTCGTGGTCGAAGAGCTTACGATATTGCATGCGGTCCAGGCGATCGCGCGCATTAGCGGTCTTGGCGGGAACGTTCTTGGCCTCGGCTGTATACCAAACGCCGTGCGCATCCTGCGCCCCCACCACGTTTATCGCCGGCATGTGCGCTCGGTTTTGCAAGCGTGCGCGTTGGTAGGCGGTGAGCGGGGCACCGATGGCATTGAGTGCGAGTGCACCGACGTTATTGATGCTTGTGTTGAGTTCCCCACTCGTTTGTGCGTTGCCGGCGACATCGTAGTTCGCCCAGACCACATAGCGTGTCTGCCAGATGCGCTCGGTATGGGTGGCATCGTCCTCATCGGTAAAGTAGAGGTCGTTGTAGCGGTCGGTGAAGAACGGCTGGTGGTCGCCGTACATCACCACGACGACGGGGCGGTCGAGATCACGCAGCTTTTCCAGGAAGGCGGCGAAGGCGGCATCGGACGCTTCCATGAGCGAGCAGTATTCATTGGTCCAGGTGATAACTTTGTCGGACACACCTTCGACGGCAAGGTGCAGTTGCTGGTCGGTGGGCGCCAAGCCCGTGTCATAGGCGGAGTGGTTTTGCATCGTCACGTCGTGGATGAAGATCGGCTGGTCGCTCTGCTTTAGTACCTCGAGGCACTTGTCGTAGGTGGCGGCGTCGGTGACCTTGCGGCAGAGCTCGGGTGCGCCGGCGAAGTCCTCGATCGAGAGGAACTCGTCGAATCCCATGTCCGCGAAGACGTTCTCGCGATTCCAGTTGGTGGCGTGGTTGGGGTGCATGGCCACGGTGCGATAGCCGAGTCTCTTGAACTGACGGGCGAGGTTCTCGCTCGGGGCCAGGTTGTAGGTCATGAACGGGTAGACGCCAGCGCCCAGGAATGCCATGGAGTGTCCGGTTAAGAACTCGAACTCGCTGTTACAGGTGCCGGCACCGAAGGCGCTCATGTAGCTCACTCCCTGCAGAAGCGCGTTGTCGATGGCTTTGAAGCGCTCGGGCCCCTTATAGCCACAGCCCAGTTCGTTAAAGATTGAAAGGTCGGCGAAGGACTCGTTCATGATGCAGATGACTGAGGGCTTGAGCTGGTCAAACTGTTCGACGGCAGCGGCACGGGAGGGGTCGGCGATGCCGTTCGTGCCCGCGTTCCAGCGCGCGGCAAGGCGCTTGATGATCGCCGAGGCCTCACCGCTCTTGTAGTGCTTGGGTTTAGGCGGCACCATTTTTTTCGCGCTCGAAATGAAGGTGGGGAGAAACCCCTGACTGTAATAGCTTTCGAGGGGCTTCCAGGTATGAAGCTTGATGCCCAAGGTGTCGTAATAGCTGATGAAGGTCTGCGCCCCCAGCACGGCTCCGGCAACAAGTGCGGTACGACGGTCGACGGAGAGGGGGAGTTTGGATTTGGTTGCGACTGGATGCTCCCTCGGCGCTGTCGATGTCCCCTCGGTTGCCGGAGACGCCTTTGGGTCCTTCGATTTCAAGGACGCAGACATCGTATGGTCGATGGGCTCGGGGGACGTTTCCGATGCGCGGTGCGGCGGTCGCCCACATGCATCATGCGGAATGAGGACGATAAGCGCGATTCCCAAGGCCGCGGCGGCAAGCCCCATGAAGCAGAAAGTGCTGAGCTCATAGGTGTAGCTGCCGGCGACCGTCGCAGCGGTCGAGAGGGCGAACAGGTCTCCGGGTTGGATGGGCATCGATTTGAACGTGATTACGAAGTACTCGGCGATACCGATGCTGGCGAACGCAACGATGCCAACGATTGCGGGGGTCTTACGGCGGTGCGGCAGATAGAACAACAGGCACAAGAAGCAGAAGATGAGCAAAAGCTCCAAAAGTGCCGGTCCGGGCTGCATCTTCCATAGTTCATGGTTGGAGGGCAGCTCGAGGGCGAGCATCGAGCATATCGATGCGCCGCCGATCGTTGCCAGCGTACGGGGGTAGGGATGGTCGGTCATCCAGCTTTTCAGATGCTTCACGCTCATCTTCATCGTCTCTGTTCCTTACTCCTAGTTCAGCGTCTTCACGAGCTTCTCCAGGTTGTCGTTCATGATGGGTGGGTAATCCTCGCCGGCTTTAAGCTGTTTGTCAGTGAGCCCCTCGACGGGGTCGAGCTGGACGCATTGTCGTCAGAAGCGGCGAGAGCAAAGACCGCACTTACAAGGGACATATATGCCGCCGCCATGGGGCCACGGTGACGAATAGGACGCCGCTTGGGATGGCGACGGTAGATTCGGTTGTCCATAGATTGCTCCTGAATTGAAAACGGCTGCGTCGGGGTGCCGACGGCCGAAGGTGATGCCGCTGTGGCACGCGGTAGCTATTTGATTCAATTGGGAGCCGTTAATCGTCCAGACGGACCCTGAGGGATAATAGGGTGACCGGGGCATATGAAGATCGCTCGGTGCCGATGACGGCTAGGGCGGAGATCAGCAAGAGGGTGATGAACGATGTCGCGCCCACGGGGACGGTGTCACCGCCACGGGCGATCGACAGATTGCCGGCGAGCTCGGCGCAGATGGTGCAGCCCGCGCCGGTGCAGTCATGATGCAACTCATGGGCGGTTGCGATGGGGGAGAGGATGGTTACCGCGAGAAGGGCGAAGACGAGAGCCAGGGCGAGCAGGCGAGTGCGAACGGACGGCATGGAGTCGCGTGCATCGCGATTCGGTGCTATATCTCGCCATGCCGAGGTGCTCAGCTCATCAGTCATCTGCCCTCCCTTCCTCTCATCTGGGCATATTTCATCTGGAGGATTGTAGTCTTGAGAAGCTGATTCACAAAGTTGCCGCGCTAAAACTTCATGCTTTCCGGTCCGCCTTGGGGCCGCGCACAAGTTATCCCCCGGCATTCAGAAAATCTAAGTGCCAAAAAATAAGATTTTTTGACTCCGTGTTGTATAACCCGCCATTCGTGGGTACCATTCAACGCGTACGCAAACGAAGTAGGGAAACCCGCGCGGCATGACCGCGCGGCCCACAAAGGAGGAAACAAGCATGTCGTCTTTGAAGCCGCTTGCAGATCGCGTCCTGGTCAAGCCCGACGAGGCCGAGCAGAAGACCGCTTCTGGTCTGTACATCGCCAGCAACGCTCAAGAGAAGCCGCAGCGCGGCACCATCGTTGCCGTTGGCGCCGGTAAGGTCAACGACAAGGGTGAGCGCATCCCTATGGACGTTCAGGTCGGCGACGTTGTCATCTACGGTAAGTTCGGCGGCAACGAGGTCAAGGTCGACGGCGAGAAGTATCTGCTGATGCGCGCCGACGACATCTACGCTGTCGTCGAGGCCTAGTCTCGTCAGAATCTCTGATTCGTCTTTGAACGCGCCCGCCGCATAGGACTCGGAAGCGGCGACGCGAGTCACATTTCTTTTGGAGGATTACCTACCATGGCAAAGAACATTACGTTCAACACCGATGCCCGCGCCAAGCTCGCCAAGGGCGTCAACACTCTGGCCGACGCCGTTACCGTCACCATGGGCCCCAAGGGCCGTTACGTCGCTCTGCAGCGCACGTTCGGTGCCCCGACCATCACCAACGACGGCGTTTCCGTCGCTAAGGAGATCGAGCTCGAGGACAACATCGAGAACATGGGCGCTCAGCTGGTGAAGGAGGTCGCCACCAAGACCAACGACACCGTGGGTGACGGCACCACCACCGCAACCCTGCTCGCTCAGGCTATCGTCAACGACGGTCTGCGCAACGTCGCCGCTGGCGCCAACCCGCTGGCCATCCGTCGCGGCATCGACAAGGCCGTCAACGCCGCCGTCGCCGAGATGAAGAAGCAGGCCAAGCCGGTCGAGACCAAGGAGCAGATCGCTTCCGTCGGCACCATCTCCGCTGGTGACCCCGAGGTCGGCGAGAAGATCGCCGAGGCCATGGAGGTCGTGGGCAAGGACGGCGTCATCACCGTCGAGGATTCCCAGACGTTCGACATCACCATCGACACCGTCGAGGGCATGCAGTTCGACAAGGGCTATGTCTCCGCTTATTTCGTCACGGACAACGACCGCATGGAGGCCGTGATGAAGGATCCGTACATCCTCATCACCGACCAGAAGATCTCCAGCGTTCAGGACATCATGCCTGTTCTCGAGGCTGTCCAGCGCGCCGGCCGTGGCCTGCTCATCATCGCTGAGGACATCGACGGCGAGGCTCTGCCGACCCTCGTCCTCAACAAGATCCGTGGCGCTCTCAACGTCTGCGCCGTCAAGGCCCCGGGCTACGGCGACCGCCGTAAGCGCATCCTCGAGGACATCGCCGTCCTCACCGGTGGTCAGGCTGCTCTGGACGAGCTGGGCGTGAAGGTCGCTGACATCACCGCCGATATGCTCGGCACCGCTAAGTCCGTCACCATTTCCAAGGACAACACCGTTGTCGTCGGCGGCGCTGGCTCCAAGGAGGCCATTGACGCCCGTATCGCTCAGATTAAGGGCGAGATGGAGAACACCACCTCTGACTTCGACCGTGAGAAGCTCCAGGAGCGCCTGGCCAAGCTCTCCGGTGGCGTTGCCGTCATCAAGGTCGGCGCTGCTACCGAGTCCGAGCTCAAGGAGATCAAGCACCGCGTTGAGGATGCCCTGCAGGCTACCCGCGCTGCTGTCGAGGAGGGCATCGTCGCCGGCGGTGGCGTCGCCTTCATGGACGCTGTTCCTGCGCTTGATGCTGTCGAGATCGACGACCCCGAGGAGAAGATCGGCGTCGATATCGTCAAGAAGGCTTTGACCGCTCCGGTCGCCACCATCGCCAAGAACGCTGGCTTTGAGGGCGCTGTCGTGGTCGACAAGGTTGCCGAGCTGCCTGCTGGCCAGGGTCTCAACTCTGCCAACGGCGAGTGGGGCGACATGATCGAGATGGGCGTCCTCGACCCCGTCAAGGTCAGCCGCGTCACCCTGCAGAACGCTGCTTCTGTCGCCAGCCTGATCCTCATCACCGAGGCTACCGTCTCCGATGTCCCCAAAAACACTCAGCTTGAGGACGCTATCGCTGCTGCCACCGCTGGTCAGCAGGGCGGCGGTATGTACTAAGGCCGACAAGGTCTAGAACTCCCACCGGGGATCCGGGGGCGTGACGGGGGTTTCTCTCCGGAACGTCCTCGGACATGCAAAGAGGCTCCGCATCGCGCTTCGCGCTGCGGAGCCTCTTTGCG
>NZ_QROQ01000031.1:0-22843 GCF_003475115.1 Collinsella sp. AF37-9
TCCTCGCAGACGCTCAAGCAGGAATACCTCGATACATACGAGGGAGGTGAATGACATGATAGGCAAGAGCTATGCAAAGATAGCGATTGTTGGCTTTGTACTTTGTCTTGCAATGGTGCTATGTGCATCATTTGCGAGGTATAGGTCCGAGCAGTCGTTCATCGATGGCGCTGAAAATGGGTTTGGCATAGACGGGATGTATGTCAACGATGGCGCGACCAGGCCGTCTATGGCGATTCTTGCAGGCGAAGACATGGAATGGCAAATCTGTAATGACGATGGTTCTTGTATGAGTGGTCGTTTGGCCGCAACGAGCGACCCGAATTCGTTCGATCTTCTCGACAATGATGGAGCGGATTGCGGTTCTGTTCACCTTTCATATGCATCGCGAGACGGGATGGACGGCATCCTCTACGTCTCCCACGAAAATGGCAATTTCAAGATGCGCAGGACTAACCGGGTGCCGGCTTTTATCGAGGAGTGAGAGTTCCCGGCGGCCTGCCGATCAGACCGCCGGGGTATTGAACCCCGCATTCATCCGTACACACACGGATGAATGCGGGAAGTGTCCGGATGAAGTTGATAATCAAGGAAACAAAGCCGTTCTGCCTGGGACGGCATTGGCTTGGACTTTAACTACAACATCGCAATCGACACTTATCAGCTCGCGCAACGCGCATGGCCAAATCTCGGACGCTGGTGCATGGAGGACCTTCGAGATTTACTGGACATCCAAAACGACGACGCACACCGCGTGCTCGCCGACTGCGAAGACGAGATGGCTGTCTACAATGCGATCAGAAACGGCGTGAAGTCCGGAGAGCTTTCTGTGGAACCGCCGCACCGTCGCGCGAGCCGACCGGGCAACCCGGGCAATCTGGTCCCGACTCTCCCGGTCGTATTCCTACGATATCGCCCCTAAATCACCAACGTGTCAGATAAAGAATGATGCAATGATTATGATCAAGCATACGGCGGATGCGACGACTGCGCCTTTTTTCCTCTCCTTTAGTCCGACGAATAGGGTTGCCGTAAAGTAAAGGGCGGAAAGGCAGTCTATGGCAAGCAAAACGAGTTCCTTGGGCGGTTTCAGCAAAAGGTCGCTAGCAAAGAGTAATGCAAGCAGGGCAAAGCCGATTGTGGTCAAGTATCTCGATTGATTTTGCGACAGCATGGCAACCTCCTTTTAGAACATGCAAGTGAAAAGTCGGCACGATGTCATTGCGGTTGCAAACAAGCCGCCGCCAGGACCGGTTGTCACGAGACCGGCGATAACTTCAGCGGTGCCAGCAAGGTAGGGATCGCGCAGGCAAGACTCCTCCTTCACGTTCAGCTTGACCTTGTGAGGGACGGTGCGGTTATTTGCAAATCCGTGAGAATCGCACCACGCCTTGGAATATGAATCCGTGCAGCGTCCGCGCTCAAAAAGGGATATATCGTAATTTTCGTCGTAGTTGTCTCCGACGTAGATTTCGCTGCTCTCGGCGGGAGACCCCTCGTCGGCATAGGCTGCCGCAACGGGCACAAATGGTGTCATGACAAGGGAGAGGCAAAGAGCTGCTGAGACGATGGAGAGCAGGCATTTCTTCATGGCTGGCTCCTTAATCTGGCCTTTGATAGTTACTTGATGTCGCCTCCTTCCGCTTTATATCCGTTGTATTTGGCGTATTTCTTTAATAAGGCAAGAGGTTCTTCCTCTCCTTCGGATAAGCCGATGATGTTTCCTTGATCATCCAGTATGAATATGGACGGAATATGCTCAAGTTCATATTGGTCATACACGGTCTTATCTTAATCTATGTATATGGGAAAGTCTCCTTCATGGACCGAGGCTTCTTCAATTGTGCTGTCCTCGGAAACAGTGAAAAGGTTCTTCCTTAAGGCTGCGAAATTATCAAGTTGTTGCATATCTTCTATGAGAGATTCGCAGTGCTGACACCACGATGCCCAGAACATCAAGATATTTTCCTCATTAGGTTTTAGCTTGTTAAAATAATTCACGTTTCGGCCGAGGCTGAAATTTTGGCCCATTTTAATGGAAAAAGATGAGGGATAAGCATCGTGTTGCGGTTTGATATTGACGGCGATTAAGGCGGCGAAACACGTCAGAGTCGCCAGAGTCAGTAAAGCGATAACGCATTTTCTCGGTTTCCAGCTCATGACAGATCCCTCTCTCATGGTGAAACGCATACGTTTTGAAACGGGATACCGCTTCGATTCGTTCCGGACGCGGATGTGGACGTAACTGGTCTCGGTGCCAAGTGCGATTTCAGTGCTGTATATGACTTAACGGGAATGTCCGAGCAGTGTCGGAGTCTCCATCTGGATTGTTCCGACTGGAACATCAGCCCGAATACACTGCATAGCGACTCCAACAAGAACGTCCCCGGCGTAATCCTTTCCAAGGCCCGCGACGGCTATCTTCTTCCTCCTTTTCGAGAGGTTCGCAATCTTCATGCCGGCCTCTCTTGCCTTCTCGCCCGAATCCCCGTAGCCCTGCTCGGCCAGCCTCTCGAGGCTCTCCTTGGCGGCTTCAGCTTCCTTCCTGTTGTCCTTCTCGAGTATCGCGACGCTCGTCTTGTAGACCCTGTCCCTTCTGGATTCATCCAGGAACGCGGCATCTTCCAGATCCGCCATTTTCTCGCGCACGGCGCCGCAGTTCCAGCAGGTACCGCGCTTGAGGTTCACCGCACCGCAGCCGCACTGCCACCACCCGTCGTGTTCGGAATGGACGCCCGCGCATTTGAAGGTATCGGCCCCCATCTCGGAGAGCAGGACATCGCGTTCCGACTCCTCGACCCCGTTGAGTGCGAGTGGCGCGGGGCTATCGATGTCGATCGGGTCGCCGAAGGAGGTCTCGCCGTCCGCTCGGGTCACAACGGCACGCGAGCCGGTGATAACAGACAGCTTGATTCTCGCCGCCTTGGGCCTGAGCACCTCGCCGGCGGGCAGGTCGGCATCTAGGAGCGAGAAGTCGACGGTCTCCGTCTCCCCTCCCTCGCCCTCGAGCCCGACAGTGAACTCTATGCGGCTGATGGGTTTCGTCGATACGTTGACGATCTTTGTTTGGAGGAAGCAGGCTCCCGTCTCGGTGTCTCTGGAGACTTGGATGGCTAACATCCTGACAGGGCAAAGCTCCTGCCAGGAGGGGTTGGCGTCGCGGTAGGCTATCTTGTATTTCGACATTACTACACCTCGGGCAGGGCGTCTTCGTCCCTTTGTGCGCTGGGCGCCGGTGCCGCTCGGTCGGGCGGAGCTCAGACGATCAGGCCGACCATGAGCGCGGTGCCGAAAAGGCCGATGAACCAGAGGATTCCCGCGCCATTGGTGTAATGCCCCTTGGCCCTGGCAATCTTAACGAGCTCCGCTACGCTGCAGATGTTGGCGGCGATCGCCAAGAGAGGCAGGAAGAAGATTATCAGCTCCAGGCTTCTCATTTTTGGTCCCTTCTTCTCGACCGCCCGCCTCGACACCGGCGGTCCTCCGTAACTTCCGGTAACACCAATTCTGCTGTCCTCACCTGCGGATTTGTTGAGCAACAAATTCGATTGTGTGAGCGGTCGGTTAATCTGCGCAGACGTTGGGCTAATTACTCTTTGCCGCTGCGGCAAGTCCAGCGCAACCTTTTGGAATAGTCCTACGCTCAAGCCGTTTCTATTCACCCTGAGCGAAGGGAGTCGCATATGCATGCAGCGGCAATTAACCTTCGGGGGGGGGGGTATCTCCTAGAGGTATCCGCCTTCGTGGACAATCTATCATCGAGTACGTCCTGATTATCGCGGTCATCGGCCTGGTGATCGTGTTCGCGGGACCCAGCGTGGCCGGGGCCATCCGAAACCAGTTCAACCTGGTCGGCAACACGGTGAACAGCGGGGCGACCGGTGGCGTCGAGGACGGTGGAACATCCGGTGGCGGCTCCACAGGGGCCGATTCCGCGACCGTCCAGGCGGCCATCGCCAAGGACGCGAAGGACTGGATGCTCGGTGAGCAGAAGGCCGTGGCAGAGGACATCGCCACGAAGGGCAAGGCGTCTCCCGCCTACGCCAAGGCGAAGGCCGCCATGGATGCCGGCACCAAGTTCACGATGAAGCTCACCGATGGGAAGACGCTCGAATACCGCATCATCGGCATCAACCATGACGATTTGGCCGACGGCTCGGGCTAGGCGGGGCTGACGTTCCTCACCACCTCGACGGGTATTTCGCCCCGCATGAACGCCACCGACACCAACGCCGGTGGCTGGGAGAAGTCGGAGCTCCGTGCGAAGATGAACTCCGGCGAGATCTGGAGCCTCATGCCGCCCGATTTCCAGTCCAAGGTGAAGACCGTCAGGAAGCTCACGAACAACGTCGGCGGAATCGATAAGAACGCCGCCGTAACCGCGACCTCGGACAGGCTGTTCCTTCTCAGCTACTCCGAGATCGCGCCCTGCACCTCCCATTGGACCTCCGATTTCACTTCCCTTTGGGCCTCTGACTACCCCTGGAGTTCCTCCGAGGGTAGCCAGTACGAGGCCTTCAAGGGCAAGGTGACGAATAACGATAATCCCAACTCTGCCATTGCCATTAGCAGCTTATGGTGGGAGCGTTCGGTGTTACCGAAACTTTCTGCGTACTTCCTCGACGTCACCGGTACTGGCAGGCCGTCGCGTGGCGACGACGCGAGCGCTTCGCTTTGCGTCTGCCCCGCTTGGTGCTTCTAGCCTGTCTTCTAGCTTGTCTAGCGAAAAGCCTGCGCAACTTCGCGCGGGCTTTTCTTTTGGCGGTTACTCGAACGGTCTGATGTTCGTGGCACAGGTAGTCGGGTTGAGGGGAAATGGGGTTACACAGCGGCTCTCAGAGCGCCCGCCGCACTCCCCCGCCATTACCCTGCGGCGTCCTCGTATAGAGCCCATCCTGCTTGGCGTTTCGTTGCAACAGCCCACTTGTCCACCGATCAAGTGAACTACTGGAATAAATACAGCGACACGCTTGTCCGTTATAGTCGCTATATCTGTGTTAATCGCCGCGATAAATACAGCCTGTACTCGGCTGCATACCAGCTACGCGTATGTAGATTCATATCGCGTTAATAAATCGGCTCAAGCGTGTGCAAAACGCGCAAGTAGCCGCAAAAAGCGAGTATCGCGCAGGTAGATTTTTGACACCCTGTTGCTTACTTAAAATTAAGCAATTGCTTAAAACAAAAAAGGTCAGGCACTAGGTGCCTGACCTGCAAACTTCTGGTCGGGACGACTGGATTCGAACCAGCGACCCCTTGACCCCCAGTCAAGTGCGCTACCAAGCTGCGCCACGTCCCGAAGCTTTTGTTTGTTGCTCTGCTCTCGCTCGCAACAGGGAGTATATTAACCCGAAACTTTAGACTTGTGCAAGAACTTTTTTACAAATTTTGAAGCAAGTCCAAAATTGTATCTGCGAGCTGGGGTTTTGTTAGAACGGGAAGTTCTTGCGTACCCGTTGTGCTCACAATCCAGGCCTTGTTGGTATCGGTTCCAAAGCCCGAATCGGCGCGTGAGACATCGTTGGCGATAATGGCATCGCAACCCTTGCGGTCGAGCTTTCGCTGTGCGTACTCCACGACGTTATCGGTCTCGGCTGCAAATCCGATTACACAGCGCTCGCCTTTCTGGCGCGAGAGCTCAGCCAAAATATCGACCGTTTCGACAAGCTCGATGCGATCCAGGCGCTCGTTGGCCTTTTTGAGTTTATGGTCCGCCGGGGCCGCCGGCGTGTAGTCGGCGACGGCGGCGGCGCAAATGGCCGCGTCGGCCGTCTGGAAGGCGCTCAGCGCTGCCTTGAGCATTTCTGAGGCGGTCTGTACGTGCACGCACTCCACACCGCGGGGAACATCGAGCGATGTCGGTCCCAGCACGAGCGTGACGGCGGCACCGCGACGTGCGGCCTCCCCCGCCAGGGCGATGCCCATCTTGCCCGAAGAACGGTTGCCAATGAATCGCACCGGGTCGATCGGCTCGTGCGTGGGGCCGGCGGTGATGACGATGCGCTTGCCCGTCAGGTCTTGCGGCACGGGGTTGAGCACCTCACAGACAGCCTCGACGATGTCCTCGGGCTCGCTCATGCGGCCCGTGTCCACGTCGCCGCACGCAAGGTAGCCGCTGCCGGGTCCCACCACGTGAACGCCGCGGTCGCGCAACGTGGCCATGTTGGCCTGTGTGGCCGGTGCCTTCCACATGCCATTGTTCATGGCCGGTGCGATCACGATGGGGCGCGGCGTGGCAAGCAGCGTGGTGGAGATGAGGTCGTCGGCGATGCCGTTGGCCATCTTGGCGATGATATTGGCCGTCGCAGGCGCCACGACCACCAGATCGGGCTCCTGCGCAAGCGAGATATGGTGGATGGGGTCAGACGGGTCGTCGAATAGCCCAACCGCGACCGGCTCATTGGTGAGCGCGCGGAACGTGAGCGGGCCCACGAACTCCGTGGCATGCTCGCTCATAACGACTTTGACACGTGCGCCGCGCTTTTGCAGCAGGCGCACGATATTGCACGACTTATAGGCGGCGATCCCGCCGGTAATGCCCAGCAGGATCGTTTTTCCCTCAAGTTGCATTGAATTGTTGGATGCCGCCGTCATCGCTAGGCTTCCTTGCTCGGGAGCACCAGGAGGCGGTGGCAGTACGGACAGTGCGTAATCTCGCTACCGTCGTGGTTGAGGTCGCTCATGGACGAAGCCTGCAGCGCGGTGTGGCAGACCGTAGGGATGTTACCCTGGATGGTCTCAACAGCCAGGCCGCGGAACTGCTTGAGCAGGCGCTCGTAGTCGGTGAGCACGTCGGTCGGCAGCGTAGCGGCAAGGGCGGTGCGCTCCTTGGTGGCGGCGTCAATCTGGGCCTGCAGGTCGGCGGCCTTGGCGCGGGCGGCCTTGGTATCGGCCTTCACGCCCTCCTCGAATTTGGCGATGATGGCCTGCGCGCGAGTCTCGCGGTCGAGCGCCTCCTTATGGGCGACAACGACGTCCTTGCGAGTGTGCTCGATCTTGTCCAGGCGCTTGGCCAGGGTGGAAAGCTCGTTCTCCAGGTCCTGCACCTCGCGGTAGTCGGAACCGTCGACGTGACGCTTCTTGGCGGCCTCGATGGCGTTATTGGTCTGGATCTCGGTAGTGTTGAGATCGTCGAGCTCAATGTCCAGATCCTTGCGTTGGGCGTAGAGCTTGGTCATCTCGGACTTGAGCTTCACATAGGTCTTGCGCTTGGAAGCGAGCTCCTTGAGCTTCGGCATATTGGCAAGTTCGCTCTTGTTGCGGGCGAGCTCCAAATCGATCTGTTGCAGCTTGAGTAGCGTAGCGCCGGCGCTCATAAGTTCTCTCCTTTTGTCACAGTCCACCATTGGCAAGGGTTCAGTATTTTAATCGCATGACGGGGGTCGACCCCGGCGTCAAGTGCAGAGTTCATCAAGATATCCACGAACGGCTCTTCGGAGCGGTCGTGGCCGAGCAGAATCACGCTCAGGCCACGCAAGGCAAGGTCCTGCGCCACGTGGTATCCCGCCTCGCCCGTCACGATAACATCTGCGTTGGCAGCGATGGCAAGCTCTCCAAAGTCGCCCAGGGAGCCGCCCAATAAGGCGACGGTGCGGCACGGGTGCTCGGCCTCGCCCCACACGCGCGGGTCGCTGCCAAACGCCGTGGCAGCACGGGTGGCAAGATGGCGCAGCGTGCACGGGTCGTTGAGCGTTGCAAGCACGCCCAGGCCGGTGGCCTCGGGGTCGTCCACGTGCTCCAGTGAGCTTACGTGCTTTGCGCCTAGCAAATCGCTCAGGCGAACGCGCGCTTCGTGCGAGCGGTCCAGGTTGGTGTGAAGCGAGATGATGCTCACGCCGCAACGAGCTGCCTCGTACAGCGCGGCGCTACACTGGGGACGCGCGGAATCAGCCGGACAAAAGGCCTCGGGCGCCTTGATATAGATGGGATGATGCGTCAGCAGCACGTTGGCGCCGGACTCAAGGGCGCGGTGCACGTTGGCCTCGGTCGCGTCGAGTGCGCAGGCAACACCGGTGATCTCGGCAGCAGGATCTCCCACAGATAGCCCAACATGATCCCAGCCCTCGGCGTCCGTCTTGGGATAGCGTGCCAGTAGGGCGCGCTCGAGCTCGGCGACGATCATACGGCACCTACGATCGAGAGCAGCGTCTGGGCAAAGTCGTCCAGGTCGTCTGGATTCACGCGATCATCGAAGGAGATGCGCAAGGCACCCAGCGCCTGTTCGCGGCCGATGCCCATCGCGCTGAGCACGTGGCTCGGGTCCATGCTGCCACTCGAGCATGCCGAGCCTGCCGACACCTCAAAGCCGGCGGCGTCGAGCTTGATGATGAGTTCCTCGGAGTCCATGCCGTCAATGTAGATCGATACCATGCCGGGCAGACGGTCGGCTTGCGCGTAGTCACCCATGGTGGCGTGAATGCGCTGGTGGGCCGTAAGCGTGGCGTAGAGCTTGTCGGAAAGGGCTTGCAGCTTCGCGCGCTCCTGAGCCACATGGGGCGTCAGAGACGAGGCGGCAGCGGCAAAGGCGATCTGCGTGCGCAGGTCTTGCGTGCCGGCACGACGTCCGGCTTCCTGTCCGCCGCCAAAGATGCGCGGGCGCAGCGGCGTGCGGTTCTTAAGGTAGAGCGCGCCGGATGCCACGGGGCCACCGATCTTGTGCGCGGCAACGGTCATGGCGTCAACTCCCAGCTCGGTGACATCGAGCGGAATATGCAGATACCCCTGGATGGCATCGGTGTGGAACGGGGCGCCAACGGTATGCGCGGCCGCGGCAAGCTCGCGGATGGGCTGCACCACGCCGGTCTCGTTGTTGGCAACCATGATGCTCACGAGCGCCACGTCGTCGCCTAGTAGCTCGACAAGCGCGGCAGGCTCAATGTAGCCCGCGCGGCAGGGCTGCACCAGGTCGACGGAAAAGCCGGCGGCACGCAGCAATGGCAGGTTGTCCAGAATCGAATCGTGCTCGATGGCAGATACGATCACGCGGTTGCGTTTACGGTCGCGCTGACGGGCGCCCTCGGCAAGACCGAGGAGCGCAAGTTGGTTTGCCTCGGTACCGCCGTTGGTCAAGATGATCTCGGACGGACGGACGCGCGCGCCAAAGCTGCGGGCAATCTCGCGACGCGCGACTTCAAGGCGCGCAGCGGCCTTGCGGCCGAGCGAATGCAGCGAGTTGGGGTTGACGCCGGCAAGCTCGCTGTCGTCGTACTCGCGCTGCGCAAGGAGCGCCTCGGCGCGCATGGGCGTCGAGGCGGCATAGTCAAGATTCACGGGTATGCGGTTTTGACCTGCGGTCATAAGGGTTTATGCCTCCTGTGCGGCCTCGTTGCCCAGCTTCTGCAGCAGCGCAACCTCGGCAGCGGGATCTTCGGACTTAAATACGGCAGAACCGGCCACGAGCACGTTGGCGCCGGCCTTGACGACCTCGACAATGTTCTTGGAAGAAATGCCACCGTCGACCTCGATGAGGGGCGAAACGCCGTGACGCTCGCACATGGCCCTGAGCTCGTGGAGCTTAGCGATGGTGCCCGGGATAAAGCTCTGACCGCCAAAGCCCGGGTTCACGCTCATGAGCAGCACCATATCGACGACATCAATGATGCTCTCGAGTACGCACACGGGGGTGGCGGGGTTGAGCACCACGCCGGCCTTGACGCCGCGCTGCTGCAGATGCGTGAGCGTGCGGTGCAGGTGTGTGGAGGCCTCGTAGTGCACGGTGATCATATCGGCACCAGCGTCGGCATACCAATCGACGGTCTCGTCGGGGTTCGACACCATGAGGTGAGCGTCGACCGGCACGTCGGTGGAGCGCTTGACGGCCTTGAGGATATCAACGCCAAAGGTGAGGTTGCCGGTAAAGTGACCGTCCATGACGTCGAAGTGCACGTAGTCGGCACCGGCGATCTTATCGAGTTCGCCCTTAAGGTTGGCCATGTCGGCCGAAAGGACGGACGGAGCGATTTTAATGGAACCCATGGTAGTAGCCTTTCTGCGCTAGTCGGTGAGTCCGTAGAACTCCTGCGATGGGACGCGGTCGGTGAGAATTTCGAGCGCCCTATCCAAAGTAACACCGTTGTAGAGCGTTTGCTCCACGGCAAAGGTGAGCGGAATATCTACGCCCAGTGAACGGGCGAGCTCGCTGACGCTGCGGGCCGCGACGGCGCCCTCGACCACCATATGCGTGCGCGCCTGGTACTCGTCGAGCGACACGCCGTGGGCAAACTCGTAGCCAAAGGTGCGGTTGCGCGAATGCTCCGAGGTGCAGGTGGCGATGAGGTCACCCATGCCGGCAAGCCCCATGCAGGTCATGGCCTGGCCGCCGCGGGCGTGCACCAGGCGGCTGATTTCGGCCAGACCGCGCGTCATGATGAGGGCGAGCGTGTTATCGCCCGCGCCCGAGCCGGCGGAGATGCCGCACACGATGGCGATGACGTTTTTCATGGCGCCGCAGACCTCGACGCCCGTCATATCCTGCGACAGGTAGATGCGGAAGGCCGTGGAAAGCAGCAGCTCCTTAAAGGTCTCCCCTACCTGTTGGTCTTTGCTGGCGATGACGGCGGCCGAAAGCCCGCCGCGGCAGATTTCCTCGGCATGGTTGGGGCCCGAGAGCGCCGCCACGCGCGACTCGTTACCGATCTCGCTGGCAATGACCTCGCTCATAAGCAAGCCGGACTCGGGCTCGATGCCCTTGGTGAGGCACAGAACCGGCATCTCGTCCGCGATGAACGGCGCCGCCTGGTAGCAGACGTCGCGCAGGTGCGTCGAAGGCACGGCAAATATGATGGCCTCGGCGCCGTCGAGCGCCTGGGCTAAGTCCGTCGTGGCGACAACGTTTTCCGGCAGCAGGTAGTCCACCAGATAGCGGGGATTACGGTGCTCGCCGTTAATGCCGGCGGCCGTCTGCTCGCTGTGGGCCCACATGGTCACGCGCTCGGCGCGCGCGGCGGCAAGGCCGGCGACGGCGGTTCCCCAGGAGCCGGAGCCAATCAGCGCAACATTCATGACTCTCTCCTACTTATCGTCGGGCTCGGTGACGCGCTTGGTAAACGAGAGCTTGGACTCCTTACCGGCCATGAGCTTTTGGATATTCGAGCGATGGGCCCACACCACGGTGATGCCGATCATCGCCATGCAGAACTTGAGGCCCAGGCTGCTGTACGGAAAGACCGCGCAAGCAGCGATAGGAAGTCCGATGGCCGCGGCAAGCGAACCCACTGACACATACTTGGTGATGGCGACGGCTACGATAAACATGCCCAGCAGCGACAGGCCAATAGGCCAGTACCAGGCGAGGATGACTCCCAAGCCCACGGCGATACCCTTGCCTCCGTGAAAGTTGAGGTAGGGCGAGAAGATGTGCCCCCACACCGCTGCCAGGCAAATGACACCGAGCATCCAGTCGCCGGGGGCTCCGGGCGCCATGATGTTCGGCGGAAATCCATAGCCCACGCTCGCGATGAACGGACGGGCGATGACAACGCAGATGGCGCCCTTAAGGCAGTCGAGCAGCAGCGTGAGCGCGGCCACCTTGGGGCCGGCTACGCGCAGGGCGTTGGTGGTGCCGATGTTGCCGGAGCCCGCCTTGCGAATGTCGGTGTGGTTAAACACGCGGCCCAAGATCAGGCCAAACGGAATCGCTCCGATAAAGAACGAGACCACGGCGCAGATGGCGGTCAGCAGAATCGGATTATGCATCCTTTTGCTCCTTCTTCCTAAAGAAGAGTCGAATGGGCGTGCCAGCAAAATCGAAGGTCGAGCGCATGCGGTTCTCCACGTAGCGCTGGTAGGTGTCGTTGACCAAGTCGCTGTGGTTGACGAAGAACGTAAACGTCGGTGGGTTGACGCCCGTCTGGGTTACGTAGTGCATGCGCAGGCGGCGCTTGCCGTCCACCACGGTGTGGCCAAACTCGCGCAGGTCGGTGAGGAACGTATTGAGGCGCGAGGTGCTGATCTTTTGCGAGCGCGTCTTTTCGGCGGCGTCGACCATCGCCCAGATCTTCTCGACGCTGCGGCCAGTGAGGGCAGAGATGCGCAGGTACTGGGCCCAGGGAGCCATGACGCCCAGACGGCGGTCGATGGTCTCCATGCAGGCCTCGCGCTTACGGTCGTCGTCGAGCAGATCCCACTTGTTGAGCAGCACAACGATGGCGCAGCCGCGCTCGATGGCAAGACCCATGACCTTCTGGTCCTGTTCGGTAACGCCCACGGAGGCGTCGACGACGAGCAGCGCCACGTCGGCGCGGTCGATGGCGCGCAGGCCGCGGACCATGGAGTAGTACTCGATGTTCTCGTACACGGTGCTCTTCTTGCGAATGCCCGCGGTGTCGACCATGCGGTAGTGCTTGCCGTTACGCTCGACGACCGTGTCGATGGCGTCGCGCGTCGTGCCGGCAATGTTGGACACGATAGAACGGTCGGCGCCCAGGATGCGGTTGAACAGCGACGACTTGCCGGCGTTGGGGCGGCCGATGATGGCGACGTTCAGCGCATCGGGGAACTCATCGGCGACCTCGTCTTCTTCCTCGGGAAGCAGGGCCACGATATCGTCGAGCAGGTCGCCCGTGCCGTGGCCATGCAGGGCCGAGAGGGGCGTGGGTTCACCGATGCCGAGCGAATAGAACTCCCAGATGCTGTCGTTCTCGCGTTCGGGGTTGTCGAGCTTGTTTACCAGCAGAAAGACCGGCTTGTCGCAGCGCTTGAGCATGCGAGCGACCGACTCGTCCTCCTCGGTGACGCCGGTGCGGCCGTCGACCACAAACAGGATGACGGCGGCTTCCTCGGCGGCGGCGAGTGCCTGGTCGCGGATGGACGTGGCAAAGACATCGTCGCTCTTGAGCGGCTCGATACCGCCCGTGTCGACGATGGTGAACTCACGACCGTTCCAATCGGCCGTGTGATACGAGCGGTCGCGCGTGACGCCTCGGGACTCGTGGACGATGGCGTCCGAGGTCTGGGCCAGGCGGTTAACGAGCGTGGACTTGCCCACGTTGGGGCGTCCGACGACGGCGACGATAGGTTTCATCTGCTCTCCTTTAATGGGTAGGGTCAGTGGTATTAGTAGAGTCGGCAGGCACAATGCCAAGGATGTGCTCCAGGGTATCGAGCAGCTCATGCGGCATGGTCGACACCACATGAACCTCGGCGCCGCGACTGGTAAGGCTTGCGAGTAAATCGTCACGATGATACTCGTCAAGCGTCATGCCGTCAGCGTTGAACATGAGCTTAGGCACAAAGAGCATAACCCCCGACAGATCTTGGGGCAGCTGCTCCAGAATGTCACACGCGACGATGAGGCCGGTCACGTCCACGTTGCCGCCAAAGTAGCGGTTCTTGATGGCTGTGACGGTGCCGCCGAGACCATGCGGCGACTCCAAAAAGCGTGCCACGGTGTCTCGCGCGCTGGCGCCCGAGAGGCACAGCAGGTGCTGACTGCGGGCGGCGATGGCCTCGCGGACGCGGGCCAGTCGCTCGGCATCGGTAGCCAGCACGTCGTCGGTCTCGTCCAGATACGAGCGGATCATGCCAATGCCGTCGTAGTACTGCGGGTAGCCGTCGTAAAAGTCTGCCTCGGGAGGATCGATTCCGGCGTCCAGATAGAACTCGTCGCTCATCTGGAAGGTGTGGCGGCCAAAGCGTTCGAAGGCACGGTCCTGGAAGGGCCTGATCATGGCAATGGTCTCGCGCGCCAGTTCGGGCTTGTCGCTGTATGACCAGCTAAAGCGGTTTTGGTGTTTGGTAAAACCGAGCGGCACAATGCCCAGGCTTGTGATTTGCTCATGCTCCTCGCAAAAGCGCAGGGTCTTTTCCAGCTCCTCGCCGTCGTTCATGCCGGGGCACAACACGATCTGCGCGTGAATCTCGATGCCGGCGGCCATGATGGTCTCGAGTACGTCCATGCCTCGCTGGGCGTTACGGCCCATCATACGACGGCGGACGTCGGGGCTCACAGCGTGGACCGACACGTTCATGGGACTCATGTTGCGCTGGATGACGTTTTGCACGTCCTCGTCGGTGAGGTTCGTAAGCGTGACAAAGTTGCCTTGCAAAAAGCTTAGGCGATAGTCGTCGTCGCGAATATAGAGCGTGGAGCGGCCGCCCTTGGGGAGCATGGTCATAAAGCAGAACACGCAGGCGTTGACGCAGGTACGCATGCCGTCGAAGATGGGGCCATCGAACTCCAAACCCCAATCCTCGCCGGGAAAGCGGTCGAGCTCGACGGGGGTGACGGTGCCGTCGCGCGGGTCGAATACTTCCAGCTCGACGGTATCATCGTCGGCCTCCCAGAGCCACACGATCATGTCGGTGAGCGCCTCGCCGTTGACCGTGAGCACGCGCATGCCCGGCTCGATACCCACATCCCACGCGGGCGATTCGGGACGCACGTTCTTTATGAGCGCGCCCTCACCCGGCTCGGGGTCGCGGCTGCGCCCGTAATCGGCCACCTCGGCGGCGTATGCGGGTACGGTCTGGTCCATGGTTAGCGGCAAAGCTCCTTGATGCGCGTGACAGCGCGCTCGATGTGTTCTTGCGGGGTGGAGGCTCCGGCGGTGATGCCGATGTGGTGAGCGTCGGTAAACCACGCGGCCTGGAGCTCAGAAGCTTCCTCGATGTGATGCGTGCGCTCGCAGGCGTCTGCGCAAATCTGCGCCAGGCGGCGGGTGTTGCCCGAGTTCTTGCCGCCCACCACGACCATGCAGTCGCAGCGGTTGGCAAGTGTGGCTGCTGCCTGTTGACGCTCACTCGTGGCTGCGCAGATGGTGTTGATCACGCGTAGCTCCTGCACGCGTGGGGTGATGGCAGCAACGACCTCGGCGAGGTTTTGGGCGGTCTGGGTGGTCTGCACGACGAGGCCTACCTTGCCCTTGAGCGACAAAGCGTTGGCGTCGGCGGCACAGCTCACGACCTGCGCATCATTGCCGGCGTGGCCCAGAATGCCCTCGACCTCGGGGTGACCTGGCTCGCCCACGACGATTACGCGGTAGCCTTCGCGCACCAGGCGCTCAGCCGCCACATGGACCTTCTTCACGTAGGGGCAGGTGGCGTCGACCACGTCGAGACCACGCTCGCGTGCGGCATCGATCACCTGCGGCACCACGCCGTGCGCGCGGATGATCACGGTGCCCGCTGCGGCGTCGTTCAAGGTGTCGGCCAGGCCAACGCCTGCCTCAGCAAGCTCGCGCACCACGATGGGGTTATGGATGAGCGGCCCTAGGGTGTGGACCTGAGTGCTCTCCTCTGCCTGCGGCGCGGCGGCTAGCGCCATGTCGAGCGCGCGCTGTACGCCGTAGCAGGTGCCCGCGTGGGCAGCGATCTCGATGGTGGGGACGACCTCCTCAGCGGCGGCCGCAGCGGTATTCATGACGTTCTCACCCATGGCTAGAACCTGCCCGGATGCTCGGCGCACAGTTCGTCGCGCATGGCGTATACGCGGCTCATGGCCTCGGACTCAAACCAAGCCAAGCGCTCCTTGCGCTTGAGCTCGGCCGGTGCATCGGAAAGCGAGACGGCCTTGCCGGCACGAATCCAGCACTTCTTGGGACGCATGAGCCTTTTGCCCGCGGGCGTGATGTCGGACCAGCCGCAGATGGCGAGCGGGTTGACGGGCGCCTTGCCCATCTGAGCGATGAGCGCAAAGCCGCCGTGGACCTCGGGCTTGAGCTCGCGCGAGCGGATGCGCGTGCCCTCGGGGAAGATCAGGACGTCCTCGCCGCGCTGCAGCGCATGCTGGGCGGCGCGCAGGCACTTCATATCGGCAGTGCCGCGTTCCACGGGGATGCCGCCCACGCGGCTAAAGGCCCAGCGTACGATCTTGCTCTTGGCGAACTCGGACTTAAAGATGGGACGGATACGGCGGCCCCCAAAGAACAGCGCCGTCTCCACGGCCAAGAGCTCGGCCATCGAGGTGTGGTTGCAGATGACCACGCTGCCGCGGCCTTCCTGGCGGTCAAACAGCAGGTCAGCGTCCTCGACCTTCCAACGCCACATGAGCTTGGAGAAGGCCCAAAGGATGGCCATGACTACGACGACGGTGCCGCGGATGAGCGCTGGGAACTCTGCGTAGGGGGCGTTGTAATAGTCCTCGGGCGTCTGCTTAAACAGGCGCATGGGCTACCTCCTTTGGTTGATGAGGCCCTCGATAATGCGGACGACCTCGTCGATGGTATGGGCGGTGGAGTCGACGTGCACGGCGTCCTCGGCGGGCACGAGCGGGGCGACCTCGCGGCTGCTATCAAGCTTGTCGCGCTGCTTGAGGGCGTCGAGGGTATCGTCGACTTCGGTCTCGAGCAGCGCGGGCGTGAGCGGCTGAGCATCGTTTTGGTGACGCTGCAGCACGCGGCGGCGGGCGCGCTCGCGCGGGTCGGCGGTCAGGAAGACCTTGACCTGCGCGTTAGGGAACACGACGGTTCCGATGTCGCGACCCTCGGCCACGATATCGCGGTCCTCGGCGGCGCGGCGCTGATGGATGAGCATGGCGGCGCGCACGCCCGGGTAGGCCGAGACTTTGGACACGTTGGCGTCGACCTGCGGGGTGCGGATGGCGGCCGAAGCGTCCTGGCCGTCAATGGTCAGGCGCGTGTCCTCGCCGGTGCCGTTAGTAAAGCGAATCTCGATCTGCTCGGCGAGGGCGTCGATGGCCGCCTCGTCGTCTAGATCGATGCCGCGGTCGAGCGCGGCGAAGGTGACGGCGCGATACATGGCACCCGTGTCGAGCTTGTTAAAGCCAAGCTGGCGGGCGATCTCCTTGGCGATAGTGGACTTGCCGGAACCGGCGGGGCCGTCGATGGCGACGATCATGCAATGCTTCCTTTCGATGGTTGACGTGCTGGTATGGTTCGCGGGCGCTGGGGGCACGGCGGGTTGTCTAGCCCGTGTAGCGCTCGCGGTAGGTGTTGCGCTTGGGTGCGGAGCCGTGGCTGCCGTGGTGACGCGTGCGACTGGCGAGCGTGTCCTGGGGCTTGCCGCCGCCGCGCTTGGCGTCGGCCTGCTTAGGCGGTATGCCGCCGGCCTTGAGGATCTGCACCTCGCGGTCGGTGAGCTCGCGCCACGAGCCCTTGGCCACGCCCTCGAGCTCAAGGCCGGCAAAGTTGCAGCGATGCAGACGGATAACCGGATGGTGAATCTTGCCCAGCATGCGCTTGACCTGGTTCTTGCGGCCCTCGCGAATGATGACCTCCACGGCGGTGGTGCCGGGCTTGACGCCTTGTGGAGCCACGGCCACGGCCTCGCGCGCGTTGATGACGCGGCAGATCGCCGGCTGGCACAGGCCGTCGTCGAGCTCGATGCCACGGCGGAGCGGCGTGAGATCGCGGTCGGTCAGCGTCCCGTCAACGAGCGCCTGGTAGGTCTTGTAGACGTGCTTGCTGGGGTGCAGCAGGTCCTGCGACAGGTCGCCGTCGGTGGTAAAGAGCAAAAGGCCCGTGGTGTCGCGGTCCAGGCGGCCCACCGGGAAAAGTCCCGGAAAGCGGTCGCGGGGGACCAGGTCGGCCACGCAAGGGCGCTCCTGCGGATCACTCATGGTGGTGAGGTAGCCGGTCGGCTTGTAGAGCATCAGGTACACGGCGCCCTGGTTGAGCTTGACGGGCATGCCGTCGACCTCGATATGGTCGCGGTCGACGTCGACCTTGGTGCCCAGTTCGGTCGCGACCTCGCCGTTGACGGTCACGCGGCCGGCGGTCATCAGGTCCTCCGAGCCACGGCGGCTCGCCACGCCCGCGCGCGCCAAAAAGCGCTGCAGGCGCATGGTGTGCGGATAGACGGGCTGGGCGTCGGTGGCGGGTACTGCGTTGCCCATGGCGCGCGTCTCCCCTACTTCGTTAGTCCTCGTCATGTAAATCCTCCGAGGCCTCGTCGACGACCAGGGTCTCCAAGTCCTCGACTGCCTCAACATCTTCAACATCGGTATCGAGCAGCTCGCGCTCTTCGTCCAGGTCATCGGCCTGCTCCTCGAGCGTGGACTGAATGCTGCGGCCGCTCAGGCGCTCGCGGATAAACTGGCGCGACTGCTCGTCGGGGGCAAACTGCTCTAGGTCGGGCAGGTCGCGGGTGGAGCGCAGACCGAACTTTTCCAAGAAGGCGTTGGTCGTGCCGTAGATGATGGCTTGACCGCGCTGGGGGTCGCGGCCGAGCTCGCGCACCAGACCTTTGTCCACGAGTGACGCGATGACGCCGTCGGAGTTGACGCCGCGGATGCCCTTGACCACCTCGCGCGTGACGGGCTGGTGATAGGCGATCACGGCCAAGGTCTCGAGCGCCGCCTGCGACAGCTTTTGCGTGTCCCAGCTCAGCACGTAGGCCTCGACCACGTCGTGGTAGGCGGGATGCGTAAACAGGCGCCAGCCGCCGGCGACCTCGCGCAGCTGAAAGCCGCGGTTGGCCTCCTCGTACTCAACCTTGAGCTCGGCGAGCAGCGACGCGCACTCGCCGGGGGCGATATCCAGCGCACCTGCCAGCGCGGGCGCGCTCACCGGGTCGCTCGACACCAGCAGGAGCGCCTCGAGGGCGCCTTTGAGGCTGTTTGCCTCTAGCGTGGAAAGGGTTGACATGGTTGCCGCTCCTATTCGGTGAGCTCGGGGCCCTCGCCGGGCACGTATGCCTCGGCGCCCTCGACTCGGTTGATGCAGATGGTTCCAAAAATCTCGTCCTGGCTCAGCGTGAGCGAGCCGCGTTTGGCAAGCTCGAGCATAGCCAGGAAGGTGACGACGAGCTGCTCGGTGGTGGCGTCGCCGTCCAGCAGCTCGCGGAAGGTGCAGGTTTGGTGCGCCATGGTAAAGCGGTCGACCGAGGCCACCGTCAGGTCGAGCGGCACGCGATGCGGTGCCACGTGCTCGGCTTCCAGCAGGAAGGTCTGGCGCTTACCGTCCAGGTCGGCGCAGATGACGGCGAGGCCGCGCAGGGTGATGCCGGCCAGATAGTCGGGCATAAGGCCCAAGAACTCGGGGTCGGGGCCGGCCACGCGCGGATGCATGCGGCTTTCGGCCTGCATGCGCGCACCAAGGGCCGCCGCCGCGCCCTTAAACTGCTTGTAGGCGATCAGGCGCTGGATCAGGACCTCGCGCAGGGCATCGCCGTCGAGCGTGCTGAGTTCCTCGAGGTCTTCGTCGTCCTCGTAATCGTCGTCGGTGTTGCGCGGTGCCTCCTGGGGCACCAGCGAGGCGGCCTTAATGTCCAGAAGGGTTGCCGCGACCAGCAAGAAGTCGCTCGCCACGTCTAGGTCCAGCGCCTCGATGCGCTCGGCTTCGGCCAGGTATTGCTCGGCCACCTCGCTAATGGAGATGGCGCCGATATCAACTTTTTGGCGGGTTACCAGCTGCAGAAGCAGGTCGAACGGTCCGCTGTAGACCTGCGTCGACACGCGATACGACATCTTCGACCTCCTTTGACGGCGCCTTCGCGGCGCGGTTTGGGTGCATGTTGCGACCGTTTTGCACGGTCGACCTGTAAGTTTACCCTAGATGCCGGCGATTGCGAAGTCGAGCAGCCGCTCAGCCAGCGGATACACGGTAACGTCGAAATAGCGGCCGATCACATCGATGCCGGTCCACATAGGCAGCAGATACAGCACGATGATGAGTATGGGCATGGCGTATTGCTGCAGATGGTAGTAGTTGGTGAGCGCCTTGCCTTTGAGGAATGGGACGATGATCGACGAGCCATCGAGCGGCGGGATCGGGATGAGGTTGAAGAATGCGAGTGACAGGTTAACCACGATAAACGTGGCGCCGAAGTTCATGATCTGTGACGCCAGGGCAAAGGAGATGCCGGTGTAGAGGTTGCCGTACGCCACGTGCATGAGTGCCGCGGCAAGGCACGCGAGTGCGATGTTCGACGCGGGGCCGGCCGCGCTCACCAGGACCTCGTCGCGCTTGGGGTGCTTGAGGTTGTTGAGGTAGACGGGCACGGGTTTGGCGAAGGCGAACACCGGGCCGCCGGCCGCGAGCATGAGCAGCGGCAGGATGATGGTGCCAAACGGGTCGATATGGTTAAGCGGGTTGAGTGACACGCGGCCGCGCGAACGGGCCGTCTTGTCGCCGAGCGCCCAGGCCGCGGCGGCGTGTGCGCTCTCGTGGATCACGATGCCCACGATGACGGCGACGGCGCTGGCGAGCAGGTTCATGAGGTAGCTGCTGGACATGGCGCTCCTCTAGCGGACGCGACGCGAGGCGCGCGTGAGAAGGTAGTCGATCACAAACAGGATCACGGCGACGATGGCGTAATCCAGGCGGAACACACCGCCAAAGGGCGACGTGATGACGCCGTAGCCGGCGATGGCGCTCGGCAGGGCGCGCGAAAGCTCGACGACAAAGCCCACGATCTGCAGCTTGGCGGTGAGGCCGCTAAAACACAGCAGCACGGTCATCGCGCTCATAAAGATGCCGCAGATGCGACAGGCGATGGCGATGATGCTCATCGCCACGGCAGCGGCCTTACGAGAGTTCACGCGCGGTCTCCTCTTCGATCTGGGTGGAAAGCTCCAGCCATTCGTCCTCGAGCTTGGGCAGCTCTTGTTTAAGGCCGTTATATTCCCCCAGCGCGGCGTTGAACTTGTCTTGATCGGCATAAAGCTCTTCGCTTGCCATCAATTCCATAAGCTCGTCATAGCGGGCACGCTTTTTGTCGAGCTCGGCCTCGATCTTCTTGAGCTGGTTGCGCACGTCCTTGAGCTTTTTGTTGAGCGCAGCGCGGGCCTGGGCCTCGGCGCGCTTTTGCTCCTTGGTCTTTTTACCCTCGGCCGGCTTGGGGGCGGCGGGCGCATCGGACTGGGCCGCGGTGACCTTAGCGGACTTGGTCGCGGCCGGTGCACTCTCCCCCGCCGCCTCGGCGGCGGCGCGGGCTGCGAGGTCCTCGCGCTTGTAGAGATAGTAGTCGTAGTCGCCGTCATAGACCGTGACCTTGCCGTCGCGGATGTCGATGACGCGGTTGGCAACGGCGCGCACCAGGTGCTCGTCGTGGCTGATCAGCACGATGGTGCCAGGGAAGTTTTGCAGGGCGTTCTCGAGCATGTCCACCGAGTCGATGTCTAGGTGGTTGGTGGGCTCGTCCAGGCACAGGAGCGCCTCGGGGGCCACGAGCATCTTGGCCAGGGCCAGACGCGCTTTTTCGCCGCCGGAGAGGACGCGAACCTGCTTCTCGATGGAATCGTTGTCGCTAAACAGGAAGGCGCCCAGTAGGCTGCGCTGCTGTGGCACGGTCCACTTGGGCGTGACGGTGTCGATCTCTTGCAGGACGGTGTTGGACTCGGTCATGCCCTCGAGTGCGTGCTGGGCGTAATAGGCCACGCCCACGTTGGTGCCCAGGTCGCGGGTGCCGGTGGTGGGCGGCTCCAGTCCGGCGATGATCTTCATGAGCGTGGACTTGCCGGCCCCGTTGGGGCCGACGAGCGCCACGTGCTCGCCGCGGTAGAGCTTGAGGTCGATATCGCTGTAGATGTGTTTGTTGCCGTAGGACTTGGAGACGCCCTCCAGGCCCACGACCATATCGCCGGAGCGCGGTGGGTCAGGGAACTTAAAGTCGATGTGCTTGTGGCCCTCGGGTAGGATGACAAGCTCCTTTTTGATCTGCTCGATCTTGCGGATGCGCTCCTGGGCCTGGGCTGCCTTGGTGGGCTTGTAGCGGAACTTGTCGACGAAGACCTGCATGTGGGCGATGTCGCGCTCCTGGGCGGCGCGCTTGGCGCGCATCTGCTCAAGGTTGTCCTCGCGCTGCTTGAGGTAGCTGCTGTAGTTGCCGGTGTAAGTGGTCACGCGACGATTTTCGAGTGCGGCGACGTGGTCGACGCAAGCGTCCATGAAAACGCGGTCGTGGCTGACGATGAGGACGGCGCCGTCATAGTTGGCCATAAAGCCGCGCAGCCACTGGACGCTTTCGAGGTCCAGGTGGTTAGTGGGCTCGTCCAGAAGCAGCAGGTCGGGATGGCGCAGGAAGAGCTTGGCGAGCGCGATGCGCATCTGCCAGCCGCCCGAGAACTCGGAGCACGGGCGCTCAAAGTCGGTGACCTTAAAGCCCAGGCCGGACAGGATTTTGCGGGCGTTGCTCTCGAGCTCGTAGCCGCCCAGGTGCTCAAAGCGGTCCTGGACCTGGCCGTACTCGTTGAGGAGTGCGTCGACGTCCTTGCCCTGCTCGGAGAGCTCGGTGATTTGGGCCTGCAGCTCGTTAGCGCGCTCGCCCATGCGGCGGATTTCCTTGGCGGCGGCCATGACCTCGGCGAGGATGGTGGTGTCCTTTTGTTCCAGATTAGTTTCCTGCTCTAGGTAGCCCACCTGGCAGTCCTTTGCGTACTGGACCTGGCCGGAGTCAGGACTGTCGATGCCCATGATGATTTTGAGCATGGTGGTTTTGCCGGCGCCGTTGGGGCCCACGAGCGCGAAGCGCACGGCGGCATCGCAGACAGCCGACCGAGGGCGCCCGGAAATGAGCAAGCAGGCTATTTGCAAGTGAAAACTAATGCCATGAAAAACAGGCCAGACATATTGCCTGGCCTGTTGAAAAACCTGGTGGGCCCTCCGGGATTCGAACCCAGAACCCAGGGATTATGAGTCCCCTGCGCTAACCGTTGCGCCAAGAGCCCTTATAAAGTGGCGCTTGCAGTTGGGGTGGCAGAACAGCCTCCAACGCTTTGAACCACGATGTGAAATACTACCATGCGCGCGGCACCCGTTCAACGCACGATCTTGTCGACCAGGAGGATCATGGTGCCGCCTTTGACCTTGTGTGCCTATATGAAAAAAGGCCCCAACTTGCGTTGGAGCCTCATTCAATGCTCGGGTGGAGACGAGGGGGATCGAACCCCTGACCTCTTGACTGCCAGTCAAGCGCTCTCCCAGCTGAGCTACGCCCCCGTGCGAAG
>NZ_QROQ01000031.1:22853-23055 GCF_003475115.1 Collinsella sp. AF37-9
TCTTGACTGCCAGTCAAGCGCTCTCCCAGCTGAGCTACGCCCCCGTGCGAAGAAGTACTATACGGGAACTCGGACGGCGATGCAAGGACATTTTTGGAAAAACTTTCCGGGGGCGCGGGCGCCGGAGTCCCGCGGGGCCGATGCTGGCGCGCCGCCCGAGGCGTCGGGGCCCCTCGATGCCCGGCTAGGCCCGCGGGGCGCG
>NZ_QROQ01000032.1:0-21574 GCF_003475115.1 Collinsella sp. AF37-9
CCACTTAATGTGGCCTCCGTCGTGAGCAGGACTGTAGAGCAGGAAACTTCATCCGTGCCCGCCCTCGCGGGGAACCGGCGGGATAGACGGGTTCAGATGGGGCTTTGATGCATGGGTGGTCTGTTGTTGTGCAAATGGGTATCATACTGTGGTTATTGCATCGACTCCGTGATGCATGTTTGTACGTTCCCGGCGGTCGGTTTGCCAGAAGCGCCCCGTCGGTTGTTCCAGACCCGTTTCGAAGAAAGGAAACCACACTCACCTATGGCAGCTAAAAAATCATCTCCCTTGAAGATCATCCCGCTTGGCGGCCTTGACGGCATCGGTAAGAATATGACGGTCTTCGAGTGCGGCGACGACATGGTGCTCGTCGACGCCGGCCTCATGTTCCCGGATGACTCCCAGCCTGGTATCGATCTGGTGCTTCCCGACTACACCTATGTTTTGGAGAACGAGGAGAAGCTCCGCGGTATCGTCGTCACTCACGGCCACGAGGACCACACCGGTTCGCTTCCGTATCTGCTGCAGGACCTCAACAATAAGGTGCCCATCTTCTCGAGCAAGCTGACGCTTGGCTTTATCGAGGGCAAGCTTTCTGAGTTCCGCATCCGCGCACCCAAGTTCCGCGAGGTCAAGGGCGGCAGCCATGTCAACCTCGGCGGCATCTCGCTCGACTTCTTCTCGATGACGCACTCCATCCCCGGCGCTCTGGGCGTGTTCATCCGCACCAATCAGGGCACCGTTATGCACACGGGTGACTTTAAGCTTGACCAGACGCCCATCGACGGCGTCACGCCCGACTATGCCGCTATCAGCCGCTTTGCCAAGCAGGGCATCGACCTGTTGCTTTCCGACTCTACCAACGCCACGGTTCCCGGCTTTACCAAGTCCGAGGCCGAGGTTGGTCCCAACCTGCTGCACGCCATCAAGAACGCCCCGGGTCGCGTGTTCGTCGCGTCGTTCTCGAGCCACATCCATCGTTTGCAGCAGATCTGCGATGCCGCCCGCAAGTGCGGCCGTAAGGTCGTCGTGACCGGTCGCTCCATGCTCACTAACACCCGCGTGGCGCGCGAGCTGGGCTACCTCAACATCGATGACGCTGATATCATCGATGCCTTCGACATTGATAACCTGCCCGACGACAAGATTGTCGTCATGTGCACCGGTTCGCAGGGCGAGCCGCTGTCGGCCCTGTCCCGCATGGCCAATGGCGAGCACAAGACGCTCTCCATCCACGAGGGCGATACCGTTATCCTCTCGGCAACTCCTGTTCCCGGCAATGAGAAAGCCGTCCAGCAGGTCGTCAACAGCCTTGCCAAGCTCGGCTGCGACGTGTGGGATAAGAACCGCGCTCTCGTCCACGTCTCGGGTCACGGTAGCCAGGAGGAGCTCAAGCTCCTGATGGCCATGGCCAAGCCCACGTACTTTATGCCGGTTCACGGTGAGGCCGTGCATCTGCGCGCCCATGCCCAGCTGGCCCGCAAGATGGGCATCAAGGACGATCATATCTTTATCCTCGATAACGGCGACACGCTCGAGATGCGCGGTGGTATCGTCAAGCGCGGCACGCCCGTCGAGTCCGGCGTCGTCTACGTCGACGGTCTGCGCATCGGCGATACCGACCCCATCGTCCTGCGCGATCGCCAGAAGCTCGCCAACGACGGTATGGTTACGGCTGTCGCCATCGTCTCGCTCAAGCACAAGAAGATCGAGGCCATCGAGTTCTCGGGCCGCGGCGTTTCGTTTGCCATCGACGACCAGTTCTCCGAGGATGCCTCCGCGTCCATCATGAAGACGATCGAGAAGGGCAAGTTCAGCTTTACCAGCAGCGGTTCCGACGCCATTCGCAAGGCCGTGCGCGACTCGCTCTCCAACTTTATCTGGAGCCGTACGCGCACTCGCCCGATGATCATCCCGGTCGTCATGGAGGTTTAGTTTGGCGCGCGGATCTGCACAAAACGCCAAAGGCAATAAGGCCAATAACCAACCGGCATCTGCTAAGGGTGCCGGTTCCCATCTGCGTGCCAATAAGGGCCACGAGTCCGAGTTTGATGAGTTTGAGCCCTTGGTCGAGCCCTCGGCCAACCGCGATATCGCCGGCGTGGTCATTGCCGTTTTGGCGATCGCGTCCTTCATTGCCGTGATCTCTCCGGCAACAGCGCCCGTGACGGCTGCGGTTGCCGGTTTCTACCACCTTGGCTTTGGTCTAGGCGCCTACGTGCTGCCGATCGTCATCTTGCTGTTTGCCGCCACGCTCTTTTTGGGTGAGGACTCGCCGCTCAACGTGCGCTCTGTTGCGGGCGGCGCCGTGGTCTTTATCGCCGTCGTCTCCATTCTTTCGCTGATGGTGCCGGGCACGAGCGATTCGTGCGACCTTATGTTTACGCCGCAAAATCTGTCCGCTTCGGGTGGCTACATCGGTGCGTTTATTGCGAGTGCGCTGCAGAATGCCCTGGGTAAGCCTATTGCGATGGTAGTTCTGCTGGGCCTTGTCGTCGTGGGCCTGGTTATCATTGGCTTTTCGGTGGGTGGCGTGCTGCGCTCTGCCCGCGATCGTGCGGCAGATTTTGCCGAACGCCGTCGTGCCGATGTCAACGCCAGCCCGTGGGGTGACGATGAGGCCCTGTCGGTGCCTGGTGCCGCCCGTCCGCATCTGAGCATTCTGCGCCAAAAGAGTTCCGATGCTGCCATGACCACGGTCATGGGCAACGATGCGGACCCGGTTTTGGACGATGACGACGAGGATGAGGATCCGTTTGTCGACGTGTCTGAGGCCGTGGATGCCGAGCGGGCCAAGACCACGCTGCTGCCGCGCCGTCATGCCAAGAAGGGCAAGACTGCGCCTAAGCTCAATACGAGTGAGCCCGACCCGTCTTGGTCCGATAGCGAGATTGAGCTCACCGAGGGCGATGACGAGGACGACGAGGCTCCGATTGAGACCGCAAAGACAACTTTGCTGCCGCGTCGCCATGCAAAGCGCGGCCAGGTCACCGGACAGCTTTCGATGGAGGACGATCCGGACAAGGTTGACGAGTCCGAGCCGCCGTTTTCCGTGAATCCCGTCTCGGCCGCCCCCCAGATCCCCGACTTCCTGAAGCACCCCAAGGTCGCTGACGCCTCAACCTCTACGGCCTCTGCCGCTCCTGCTGCGGCTGACAATGGGGGAGCGAGCGACACCGCAACTGACGCCGAGGGCGAAGAAGAGGACGGCCTCAAGCTTCCGCCGCTCGAAATCCTGCATGCCAACCCGCAGTCGGCTTCCGCTGCGTCTTCGGACAAGGAGCTGGAGCAGACCGCTGAGTCACTGCAATCCACCTTGCTTGAGTTTGGTCGCAGTGCCCGCGTGGTCGGCTGGATCGCCGGCCCCACGGTGACGACCTTTAAGCTGCAGCCCGGTGAGGGCGAGCGTGTGAGCAAAATCTCGAGCCTCGAGGACGATATCGCGCTTTCGCTCGCTGCCCAGTCGGTGCGTATCTTTGCCCCGATCCCCGGCACCTCGCTCGTGGGCATCGAGATTCCCAACCGCAAGCGCCAGAACGTCAATCTGGGCGACGTGCTGCCCTATGTGAAGGGCGGTCCGCTCGAGCTCGCTATCGGCCGTGACGCCGAGGGCACGCCGGTCGTCGCCGACCTCGCAAAGATGCCCCACCTGCTGATCGCCGGTACCACGGGTTCCGGTAAGTCGGTCATGATCAACTCCATCATCACGACTCTGCTCATGCGCGCTCTTCCCGAGGACGTTCGCCTGATTATGGTCGACCCCAAGCGCGTCGAGCTTGCGGGCTATAACGGTCTGCCGCATCTCTATGTGCCCGTGGTGACCGAGCCTAAGCAGGCCGCGAGCGCTCTGCAATGGGCTGTGTCCGAGATGGAGCGTCGCCTGAAGGTTTTCGAGCGTCTCAACGTGCGTAAGATCTCGACCTACAATGAAAAGCAGGCCGCCGGCGAGTTTGAGCATTACGACAGCCCGCCGCAAAAGATGCCCTACCTGGTCATCATCATCGACGAGCTTTCGGACCTGATGATGGTCGCCGGTAAGGATGTCGAGGCCTCGATCGTGCGTATTGCACAGCTGGGCCGTGCCGCCGGTATTCATCTTATCGTGGCCACGCAGCGCCCCAGCTCCAACGTGGTGACGGGCCTCATCAAGGCCAACATCACCAACCGCATCGCCTTTAACGTCGCCACGGGCATCGACTCGCGCGTCATCATCGACCAGATGGGCGCCGAGAAGCTCACCGGTTTGGGCGACATGCTGTTCTCCAAGGTCGACTGGGGCAAGCCCCGCCGTATCCAGGGCTGCTTTGTCTCGGACGACGAAATCAACGAGATTGTCGAGTTCGTCAAGTCGCAGAGCGAGCCCGACTACCACGAGGAGATTCTGTCCGCCGTGGCGCCCGCTTCCATGTCCATGGCTGGTGGCGGCGGCATTGTCCGCACCGGAGTCGCCGAGCCGCAAGACGATGATCCGCTCATTTGGGAAGCCGCCCATATTGTGGTGGAATCGCAGCTGGGCTCCACATCTGGCCTGCAACGCCGCCTGAAGGTTGGCTATGCGCGTGCCGGGCGTATTATGGACATGCTGGAAGAAAAGGGTGTCGTCGGCCCGCCCGACGGTTCCAAGCCGCGCGAGGTCCTGTTGGACGAGGAGGGGCTTGCCGCGCTGGAATCTGTCGACGCCGAGATGGCACGTGAAGATCGTGAGTTTGGAGGATTCTGATGGCTGCACGCTTTGGTGACATGCTGCTCGAGCAGCGTCGCCGAATGGGCCTTTCCATTCAGCAGGTCGCCAACACCATCAAAATCAGGCCGCAGATCATCGAGTTTTTCGAGACCGGTAACTTTGCTTCGATGCCGCCGCGCGGCTATGCGCAGGGCATGATTTCGAGCTATGCTCGTTTTTTGGGCCTCAATCCGCGCGAGGTCGTCAATGCCTACTTTGACGAACTGATGGCATACGAACGCGAGACGTCGCAGCAGGGCGGTCGTTTCCAGGACGCCGCCGGCTACGTCAATTCGCGTTCCTCTGTCGATAACGGGCGCTTCCTGATGGTTCAGGGCGGTCGTTCGACTCGCTATGGACAGCGTCCTCAGCAGGCCGGTTATATCACCGAGACGGGTTCGGGCGAGGAGATTCGCTCGCAGCGTGACCGGTTCCGCAGTACGCCGATGCCCGAGGACCGTGCACTTCCCGCTGCCCGCGGCGTGGCGCGTGACCCTCGTGCCGGCTACGGCGACGGCGGCTATTCCGATCGCGGTCACCGTGGTATCTCCACCGGACGCTCTCGCAGTGGCTATGCGGACGCCGATACCACGCAGGTGACGCCGCGTCTTCGCTCTCAACCACAGCCGTATGGCCAGCGCTCTTCGGCTCCGCGTGCGGGCCAGCGTGGCTATCAAGGCCGCGGTGAACTTGCGCCCCGCTCGGGTCAGCGCAGCCTTCAGGGCCAGGGTGGCTATTGCGGCCGTTCCGATAGCAATCGTGGCCGTATGCCTCAGGGAGGCGGCCGCAGCAGTTCCAGTCGTGGACGCGGCGGTTCCCGTGCTCCTCAAAACAACGGGCTCGATCCGCGTATCGTCTACGCCGGTATCGGTGCCGTGGCGTTGCTGCTGATCGTGCTCATCGTGGTACTTCTGCGCGGCTGCGCATCTTCGACGCCCGAGACCACGCCCGAGACGCCCGCTGTTACCAAGACGACGACCAAGAAGTCTTCTAAGAAGACCGAAACGGTCGACGAGGACGAAGACACCGATGAGGCGACGGATGAGTCGACCGGTTCGGACGCCACCAAGACGACGGCTAAAAAGGAAGAGAACGAGGCAACGAAGGTCAAGGTCTCCGTTGCCAAGGGAAAGACCGCGTGGATTGAGGTCAAGGTCGACGGAAAGTCGGTCTATGGCGCCCAGGCGACTGGCCCCTTTGAGCAGGAGTACACGCCCGAGTCCTCGATCGAGATCACCACGTCCAAGCCTTCCGATGTCACCGTTACCAAGAATGGCGAAAAGGTCCGTTACGATACCAAGACTTCGGGCGTGGCGCGTGTGACGATCACCGTTCCCAAGAAGGAGACGACCGATTCCGAGAATGGTGAAAGTTCTGATGGTGCCGACACCACCGACGGTACCGATACCACCGACGGCACCGATGCCCAGTCCACGGATGGCGCCGATGCCGCAACTGACGGTCAGACGCCCACCGATTCTACCGACTATTCGTACGATAGCTATTAAGCCGCTCGTACGCGAAAGGAAACATCATGGCTAAAGATTCCAGCTTCGACGTCGTGTCCGAGGTCAATATGCAAGAGGTCGACAACGCCTTCCAGCAGACCACGCGCGAGATTTCCCAGCGCTATGACCTGAAGGATTCCGGCGCCACGATTGAGCTTTCGAAGGGCGACAAGCTCTTTACGATCAACGCCCCGGCCGACTTTGTCTCCAAGCAGATCATCGATGTCCTGAGCTCCAAGCTCATCAAGCGCGGTATCGACCTCAAGGCTGTTTCGTGGGATGCTCCGCAGGCGGCATCGGGCGGCACCGTGCGCGTGCTCGGCCATATCGTCGAGGGTATCGACCAGGCGACCGCCAAGAAGATCAACAAGGACATCAAGGACCAAAAGCTCAAGGTCAAGGTGACCATCGAAGCTGACAAGCTGCGTGTTTCCTCTGCTTCGAAGGACGCGTTGCAGACCGTGATTCAGTTCCTGCGCGACCAGGACTACGGCCAGCCGCTGCAGTTCACCAACTACCGCTAATATCATTCGAAAGGACTGCTCTCCAACATGGATACACCGTTGGGCTCCGTGCTCTACATCACCCTCGGGTGCGCTAAGAACGAGGTTGACACCGACCGCATGCGTTCTCTTTTGACCGCCGCGGGCTACGAGGAGGCATTCGACCCACAGGATGCCGATATCGCCATCGTCAATACATGCTCGTTCCTCGCCTCCGCAACGTCCGAGAGCATCGAGACCACGCTCGAGCTCGCCAACGAGGTTCAGGACGGCGTTCGTTCTTGTCCCATCGTCATGTGCGGCTGTGTGCCGTCGCGCTATGGCGACGACCTGCCCGATGAACTGCCCGAGGTCGCTGCCTTTGTGAAGGCCGACGAGGAGGACGGCATCGTGGCGGTCATCGATGGCGTGCTGGGTGTCGAGCGTGAGATCGCTGCCTATATTCCGCAAGTCAAGCGCACTGTCGAGGGCGCCGTTGCTTACGTCAAGATTTCCGATGGCTGCAACCGTTTCTGCAGCTTCTGCATGATCCCCTATATTCGCGGTCGCTATCATTCGCGCAATGCCGAGAGCATTATCTCCGAGGTACGCGACCTGGTTGCCGGCGGTGTGCGCGAGATCGTGCTGATCGGCCAGGACACGGGTATTTGGGGCACCGACTTTGCCGACGAAGACGTCACCGATGGCTCGCCGCGCAATCTGGCGCAGCTGCTGCGCGCCGTCGCCGAGGCCGTGCGTCCGCAGAACGTCTGGGTCCGTGTGCTCTACCTGCAGCCCGAGGGCATGACTGACGAGCTCATTGAGACCATTCGTGATACGCCCGAGGTGCTGCCCTATATCGATATCCCCGTGCAGCACTGCGACGCGCGCATCCTCAAGGCTATGCGCCGTTCTGGTTCGCGCCAGGAGCTCGAGGACCTGTTCCGCGATCTGCGTGAGCGCATCCCCGGCATCGTGATCCGTTCCACGGCCATGGTCGGCTTCCCGACCGAGACCGACGACGAGTTCCGCGACCTTATCGACTTTATGGACACCGTCGGCTTCGACTACACGAGCGTCTTTGCCTACTCGCAGGAGGAGGGCAGCCTGGCCGCCAAGATGGAGGGCCAGGTCGACGAAGAGGTCAAGCTCGAGCGCGCCCAGGAGGCCATGGACCTGGCCGAGTCGCTCGGTTTTGCTGCAACTGCCGCACATGTGGGCGAGCGCGCCCAGGTGATTGTCGACGGTATCGAAGAGACCGAGGACGGCGCCGAGCTGATCGGACATGCCTGGTTCCAGGCGCCTGATTCCGATGGCGCGGTGCATCTGGATGCCAGCGAGGCATCTGTGGGCGATATTCTGACGGTCGAGTTTACCGATAGCTTCTGCTATGAGCTTATCGGCCATGTTGTGGAGTAGGAGAGCGTCGTGGCAAACGAGAGCAATAAGGAACTGACGAGTGTTTGGACGCCCGCCAACATCGTGACGTGCGTTCGCATCGTCTTTATCCCGGTGTTCATGATTGTGTCGGCGCTTTCTCACACGAGTGTTGCCGGTACAGATTGGAGCACCTTCGACGGCCCGCTCGCCGCCGCTGCCTTCATTCTGTACGTCATCCTGTCGTGCACCGATAAGGTTGACGGCTACCTGGCGCGCTCGCGCAACGAGATTACCGACTTCGGTAAATTCTTGGACCCCATCGCCGACAAGCTGCTCGTATTCTCGGCCCTGCTGCTATTCTTGGACTTTGGTGCCGTGTCGGTTTGGTCCGTGTTCATCATCTTGTTCCGCGAGCTGCTGGTAAGCGCCCTGCGCATGGTTGCGAGTGCCGCCGGCGTGGTCGTTGCCGCCGATAAGCTTGGCAAGTACAAGACGGCGACCACGATGGTCTCCATCTGCGGTTACCTGTGCGTCTTTGCGATGGCCGGCTTGCACCTTGGCCCGCTGGCGCTGACGCTCGGCATCTACTCGGTGTCGCGCTTCCTGTACGCCGTTGCCGTTGTCCTGACCGTTATCTCGGGCGCCCAGTACTTCTGGAACTGCCGCAAGATCGTCTTTTCGGTCTAGGTCCTAGTGGGTATGACGGACTCTTTTGAGCAGATTTCCGCACATAACGAGGAGCTGGCGCGTCATATTGTCGAGCGCGCGAGCGCTCGGGGCGTGACGGTTTCGACGGCTGAGTCGCTGACAGCAGGTATGATCGCCTCGACGATTGCCGATATCCCGGGCGCCTCGGCGGTGCTGCGTGGCGGTGCGGTGACCTACTGCGATGAGATCAAGCATCGCGTTTTGGTTGTTGATCAGGAGACGCTCGACCGCTATACCGCGGTGTCGCATCAGACCGCGCGCGAGATGGCGGCGCGTTCGCTGGAGCTGTACCAGAGCGATATTGCAGTGAGCGCAACGGGTTATGCCGGCCCCGGCGGCGGCACTGAGGACGATCCGGCTGGCACTTTCTATATTGGCTGGGCGTATCGCGCGGCTGATGGGGAAGTGCCGGTCGCGGACTCTGTGCGCTGCCACTATGAGGGCGACCGTTCGTGTATTCGTGCCCATGCGGTCGCGGAGGCATTGGGACGCATTGCCCTTGTGCTTAACTCTATGGAATAGACGTGTTTTAAGGGGCCTTCGGGCCCCTTAAATGTGGAGATAGGGACCCCTGACGAATTTAGCGTTTGCGCTGGTCATAGGTGTATTTTTGCCTTTCTTGTTCTTATTTGCCCCTTTGTGGTCAAGCATTTGGTCAGTGTTTGGTCGGCGTTTGGTTGGGTTTTGGAAAGACTGCCTGCATATGATTGGCCTGAACGGTTGACCACGAACAGCCGTTCGTTTATTATCGATGCAGGTTGTTAAGAGGAGGGCTATTCATGGCCAAGAATTCAGGTCCCGTACGTACCGTTCATGCTCGCACGACGGGTAAAGAGCGCGATGAGATGATCGCCACCACCAAGGCCGAGATCGAGAAGAAGTTCGGTCAAGGCTCCATCATGAGGTATGGTGACGGCGGCCCCGAGCTTGAGGTCGAGGCCATCCCCACGGGCGCTCTGGCACTCGATGCCGCTCTGGGTATCGGCGGTGTGCCGCGCGGCCGTATCGTCGAGATTTACGGTCCTGAGTCCTCCGGTAAGACGACGCTTTCGCTCGAGATCCTGGCCGAAGCCCAGGCAATGGGTGGCGTGGTGGCATTTATCGATGCCGAGCACGCGCTCGATCCCACGTATGCCGCGCGCATTGGCGTGGATATCGACGAGGTACTGATTTCCCAGCCTGATACGGGTGAGCAGGCGCTCGAGATTGTTGACATGCTCGTGCGTTCCGGCGCCATCGATGCCATCGTCGTCGACTCCGTCGCCGCGCTGACCCCGCGTGCCGAGATCGAGGGAGAGATCGGCGATACCACGGTCGGATTGCAAGCTCGTCTGATGAGTCAGGCGCTCCGCAAGCTCGCCGGCTCGCTGTCCAAGTCCAACACGACATGCATCTTCATTAACCAGCTGCGAGAGAAGATCGGCGTCATGTTCGGCAACCCCGAGACCACGACGGGCGGCCGCGCCCTTAAGTTCTTCTCTTCGGTGCGTATCGACATTCGCCGCATCGACAGCATTAAGCTTAAGGATGAGGTTATCGGTAACCGCGTGCGCGCCAAGGTCGTTAAGAACAAGGTGGCAGCTCCGTTCCGTTCTGCTGAGTTCGACATCATGTACGGTACGGGCATCTCTAAGGAGGGCTCGATTCTGGACATGGCTGTCGAGTGCGGCATTTGCAAGAAGATGGGCTCCTGGTTTGCCTATGGCGAGGACAAGCTCGGCAACGGTCGCGAGGCCGCCAAGGCGTTCCTGCGCGAACACCCCGATTGCGCCGACGAGATTGAGCATAAGGTCCGCCTTGCCTGCGGGCTTGAGTTTGACGACGATGCTCCGTCCGAGGTCGAGCTGACCGATCAGCCTGCGCCTGAGGAGTTTGACGAGCTTTACGCCATCGATGGTTCCGCCATGCTCGATGATGACGACGAGTAGCGGTTACGCTCATGTCGTATACGGTGACCGAGGCCACGGTCGTCTTTCCCGATAAGAAGGCGGCCTCCTCGTTCTCGAGCGGGTATGCGTCCAAAAAGCCTTGCGCACATATCGATTGTGAGCTTGAGGGCGGTTTTGAGCGGTCCATTTGGATTCCCGTGCGGGTCGCGCGCCTGTATGTCAAAAATCGCCCCGATCTTCCCTGTGATTGGGATAACTTTCGTGAAGCGGTGCAGCTCATCGAGCGTAAATGTGCACTTACCATGGTGACCGAGATGCTATCGCGACGCGACCATGCGACGGGTGAGGTCTGTGACAAGTTGGCACGCTACGGCTTTCGCCAGCCCGCGATCGATTTCGCCGTCGAGCGCGCCACCGAGTATCGCTTTTTAGACGAGAACCGCTTTTGCTCGTACTTTATCGAGGAACGCAAGCGGCGCGGTTGGGGACAGCGTAAAATCGAGACCGAGCTCAAGCGCCGTCATGTCGTGCTCGATGACATTCCCGGTTATCCGGAGGATTATTTTGCCGTCGAAGACGATTTGGCGCGTGCGTCAGCCCTGCTCGCCAAGCGGCGTGTTCCAGAGACGCGCGGATTCGAAAAACTGGTTCGGTTTTTGATGGGCAAGGGCTTCTCGTATCACATCGCCGCCGATGCCGTTAAGGCACGTCTCGATGCCGAACGTGAGGAATGTGCGGTTTAGGCGTATGCGTTTTGTGGCCCTGCCGTTCACCGCGTTTTAGCCGCCGTGCTGGGGCCATTTATTTGACAGTTGTTGTGGTTCAACGTACGATAAACACTGTCATTTGCTTTGTGATATGTGCTCATCTGTGATGAGTTTGTTTATATGTTTATCTGTATCCGACCCGCATAAGCTGCGCCCATATTACTCAAATGTCGCGAGCCGTTCGTAAGGACGGTTCGCTTTGTTGTGTAACGAATCCATAAAAAGGAGTGAGCATGCCTATCATCGCAGCGCTCGTTGGCATCGTTTTGGGTGCCATCGCCGCCATTGCCTACATGCGCACCGCCAAGCAGGGTAGTCTTCACGAGGCCGACGAAAAAATCCAGTCGGCACACGCACAGGCTGAGTCCCTGATCGGTGATGCCAAGCGTCAGGCCGAGACCCTCAAAAAAGAGGCTCTGCTCGAGGCTAAAGAGGAGATCATCAAGAACAAGCAGGCCGCCGAGGCCGAGGACAAGCAGCGTAAGAACGAGATTCGTACGCTCGAGAACCGCGTGATGCAGCGCGAGGAATCCCTCGATCGCCGCAACGACGCTCTCGACAAGCGCGAGCATCAGCTGTCCAGCCAGGCCGGTCAGGTCGAGAAGCGCTCCCGTGAGCTCGAGGAGCTCTGCGCAAAGCAGACCTCCGAGCTCGAGCGTATCGCCGACCTTACCCGCGAGGACGCCCACAAGGAGCTCCTCAATAAGGTTCGCGGCGAGGTCACCCACGAGGCCGCCACGATCATTCGCGAGTCCGAGCAGCAGGTTCGCGCCGAGTGCCACAAGACCGCCCAGGAAATTCTGTCTCTGGCGATTCAGCGCTGCGCTGCCGACCACACTGCCGAGGTCACCGTTACCTCCGTGCACATTCCCTCTGATGACCTCAAGGGCCGTATCATCGGTCGCGAGGGTCGCAACATCCGGACCTTCGAGCAGGTTTCCGGCGTCAACCTCGTGATCGACGACACGCCCGAGACCGTCGTTCTTTCGAGCTTCGACCCGGTCCGTCGTGAGACCGCCCGTGTCGCCCTCGAGAACCTCATCGCCGACGGCCGCATTCACCCTGCCCGTATCGAGGAGATGTATCACAAGGCCGCCGACCTGGTTCAGCAGCGCGTGCGCGAGGCTGGCGAGCAGGCTGCCTTCGATACCGGCATCCACGACCTGCACCCCGAGATCGTCAAGACCCTTGGTGCCCTGCGCTACCGTACCTCGTTTGGTCAGAACGTACTTCAGCACTCCCTCGAGGTCTCTGATCTGTGCGGCGTGATGGCTTCCGAGCTTGGCCTGGACGTTGTGACTGCCAAGCGCGCCGGCCTGCTGCACGACCTGGGCAAGGCAATCGACCATGACGTCGAGGGCCCGCATGCCGTCATCGGCGCCGAGCTGGCCCGCCGTTATGGCGAGAAGCCCGTTATCGTCCACGCTATCGAGGCTCACCATGCCGATGTCGACCCCAACACGGTGCTCGATGTCCTGGTGCAGGCCGCCGATGCTGTCTCTGCCTCTCGCCCCGGTGCCCGTCGCGAGTCTGCCGAGAACTACATCAAGCGTCTTGAGAAGCTCGAGGAGATCGCCAACTCCCATGACGGCGTCGAGCGCACCTATGCCATGCAGGCTGGTCGCGAGGTCCACGTCATGGTTCAGCCGGACAAGATCTCCGATGCCCAGTCCACGGTCCTGGCTCACGATATCGCCCATCAGATCGAGGAAGAGATGGAGTATCCCGGTCAGGTGCGCGTCGTCGTGATTCGCGAGAGCCGCGCTGTCGATATCGCTAAATAACATGAGCGACGCGAACGAGCTCATCTCATTTATCGCGTCGATGTCGGGGGAGGGCAACCTTCGCGTCGAGGAGAACCTTGGCGAGGGGTATGTCCGCCTCCGCGTTTCGGAGGCCGAGCGGCGCCAGGCAAAGCACGACATTCAGCATGTCGAGGATATCGTCATCGAAATGCTCCGTAATGCTCGCGATGCCGGCGCCGACAAGGTCTATCTCGCCACGACCAAGGAAGACGGCGTCCGCACGCTTGTCTTTCTGGATAACGGTTCGGGCGTTCCGCAGGATATGCAAGAGCGAATCTTTGATGCCCGCGTTACCTCCAAGCTCGAGAGCATGAAGATGGACCGTTGGGGCGTTCACGGTCGTGGCATGGCATTGTTTTCGATCAAGCAGAACACCGATGAGGCCCGTGTGGTCACGTCCGGTGTCGATCTTGGTTCAGCCTTTAAGGTGAGCGTCGCGGCCGACCGCCTCAGTGAGCGTGCCGATCAGTCCAGCTGGCCCCAGGCCGTCAAGGATGAGGACGGACGTTATGTCTGTGCTCGCGGTCCGCATAATATTATTCGCGCTGCATGTGAGTTTGCGCTCGAGGAGTTGCGTGGTTGCGATGTCTATCTTGGTTCTCCGTCTGAGATTGCCGCGACCCTTTATGCTCAGGCGTCAAGCCGGCTTGATACGTCTCGTCTCCTGTTCATTGATGACGAGAGCGAGCTTCCGGTTGTCGATCGTTTAGGCCTTGCTTCTGATGCCGAGGACTTTATCCGTATCTGTTCGGGTTTGGGTCTTGAGATGTCCGAGCGCACGGCCCATCGCATTTTGGCGGGGCAGATTAAGCCCGTTCGCGGTGTGGCCGCGCGTCTGCTGCGCGAGCGTGATTCGTCCTCGCATGCGCCGGCTTCTGTCGATCTCGCGAAGGATCGTCGCGGGCTACGTATTGCCAAGGATGACATTGCACAGTTTTCGCGTGCTGTGGAGCGCGACTTTAATGACCTTGCTGCCCGGTACTATCTCAACCTTTGCGGCGACCCAAAGATCCGTGTTTCGCGTGATCGAATCACCGTGACCTTTGATCTTGCCAAAGAGGAATAGTGCCTTTACCGAGTCCACTCGGTACGATACAGTTATTGCAGTTAAAACGTACTTTTAAATGCAGGAGTTTCTTCATGGATTGCCTGAAGGTATCAAGCAAATCATCGCCCGCGTCCGTTGCCGGCGCCATCGCCGGCATGGTCAAGGATGGTGTACCCGTCAACATCCAGTGTGTCGGCGCCGGTGCCGTCAACCAGGCCATTAAGGCCGTTGCTATCGCGCGCGGTTTTTTGATTCCAACCGGTTTTGATATTTCCTGCGCGCCCGTGTTCTCCGACATCCTCATTAACGGGGAGTCGCGCACGGCCATCCGCCTTTCTATCTACGTTCACCAGATCAATCGAGCTGCTATGGATAACGTCGTCATGGATGATGTTAAGCCTGTGGCATAGCTTCTGATTGCCTCGTTTTGCTCCCCATCGTTAGGACTTATGCACATGGACCAGCGTTCCGTACGCGATATTCTTGCCGGTAAAACCTACTTTATCCGCACCTTTGGCTGCCAGATGAATCAGCACGACTCCGAGCGTGTGAGCGGTCTGCTTGATTCGTATGGCTGCCTCATGGCGCTCGATCCCGCGCATGCCGATATCGTTGTCTTCATGACGTGCTGCGTGCGCGAGGCCGCCGATACTCGCCTGTACGGTCAGTGCAATTCCTGCAAAAGCCTGCCGCCTTCGCCTTCGGGCAAGCGCGTGGTTGCCGTTGGCGGTTGCATCGCGCAGCGCGATGGCGAGGGCCTGCTCACCAACGTCGATAACGTCAATGTCATCTTTGGCACGCATTCCATTGCACATGTGGCCGAGCTCATTACCGAGGCGTTCCTTGATGGTAAGCGTCATATCCGCACCAATGAGCATGAGGATACGGACGCCATGAGCATGCCGTGGCATCGCGAGACCCAGTATCACGCCTGGGTGCCCATCATGACAGGCTGCAATAATTTCTGCACCTATTGCATCGTGCCGTACGTACGCGGTCGCGAAAAGAGCCGCCCCTTCGAGGAGATTGTCGACGAGGTGACCGGTCTGGTGCGCCAGGGCGTGCGTGAGATTACGCTGCTGGGCCAAAACGTTAACTCATATGGTCGCGATCTGTTTGGCAAGCCGCGTTTTGCCGATTTGCTGCGTGCCGTGGGCGATACGGGTGTGGAGCGTATCTTCTTTACGTCTTCGCATCCTAAGGACCTGCTGCCCGAGACCATCGACGCCATGGCCGAGACGCCTGCCGTAATGCCGCAACTGCACCTGGCCGTCCAGTCAGGTTCGACGCGGATCCTCAAAGAGATGAATCGCCGTTATACACGCGAGGACTATCTGGGCCTGGTCGATCGCATTCGCAACCGCATGCCCGATATCGCGCTCTCGACCGACATTATCGTTGGCTTCCCGGGCGAGACTGAAGAAGACTTTGAGCAGACGCTCTCGCTTGCTGAGACGGTCCGCTATGCTCAGGCCTATACCTTCATCTATTCCAAGCGTGCCGGTACCCCGGCCGCCGAGATTGACGATCCTACGCCGCATGAGGTTATTCTCGAGCGTTTCAACCGCCTGGTTAAGGTTATCGAGACCACGGCACACGAGTATAACCAGGGCGAGCTTCATACTGTGGTTCCCGCGCTCATTGAGGGAACGAGTAAAAAGAACGATGCGGTCCTGCTGGGCAAGAGTCCCAAGAATCAGACCGTGCATGCGCCTATCCCCGAGGGTTACAGCATCGATCAGCTTGTTGGCAAGATCGTTGATGTTGACGTTGACGTTGCCAAGACCTGGTATTTATCCGGTTCCGTTGTGGGCGAGCCGCGCTAATGGTTTCTTCCGGGGCAGGTCTTTCCGCCGTTGCGATCGTCGGTCCGACGGCGGTTGGTAAGAGTGATGTTGCCGACCGTTTGGCAGCTCGTCTTTCGTCCGAAGTGCTGTCGTGCGATGCGATGCAAATCTATCGCGGCATGGACATCGGTACCGCAAAGATGGCGCCCGATGAGTGCACGGCACCGCTGCGTCTCGTCGACATTGTAGAGCCGGGTGTGGCATATTCTGCTGCGCTTTATCAGGCTGACGCTCGCGCGCATGTTGAACGTCTCCTTGGTTCGGGTTGCCTGCCGGTTTTTTGCGGAGGTACGGGGCTATATCTCAAGGCAGCCCTCGATGAGATGGACTTTCCCTCGAGTGAACTTGAGGACGATCGCCGTGCGGGCTATCAGGAGCTTGCCGAGCGTATTGGCGAGGAAGAACTGCATGCCCTGCTTGCCGAGCGCGATCCAGAATCGGCTGCTGTTATTCATCCCCATAACGTGCGCCGTGTGATTCGCGCGCTCGAAATGCACGATGATGGCGTTTCCTATGCGCAGCAAAAATCGCAGTTTAGTTTTCCGCGCGAGCATTATCATGCGTTATGGTTTGGCCTGACGCGAAATCGCGAGGTGCTCTATGAACGCATTAACCTGCGCGTCGATCTGATGTTTGAGCAGGGTCTTGTCGATGAGGTCCGCGGTCTTATGGGCCAGGGGCTGGGTGATGCCCTGACGTCGATGCAGGCAATTGGCTATAAAGAGATCATCGATGCTTTCAATGGCGTGATGAGCATGGATGAGGCTCGCGAACTCATTAAGATGCGTTCGCGTCGTTATGCCAAGCGTCAGCTTTCGTGGTTTAAGCGCGATGACCGTATCGTGTGGTTTGATATGGATGAATGTACGATCGATGAGGTCGTTGAGGATATCCTGCATCGTATTGAGGCTGCCTAATGCCCCGTTTCCCCCTTGTTCCCACGGCACCCGAGCCCGAGCGTGCCATTTTAGTTGGTGTTGAGTGGCGCGACAATGCATGGCCGCTCGATCGCTCGCTTGATGAGCTGAAGCGTCTTGCCCACACAGCTGGTGCCCAGTGCGTGGCACGCTTGTCGCAGCGTTTGGTAAAGCCGTATCCTAAATCGTTTATCGGTTCCGGTAAGGTAGAGGAGCTGTGCGGCCTGGTGCATCGCATGGATGCCGATGTCGTTATTTTTGACGACGACCTGACCCCCTCGCAGCAATCCTATTTGGAGAAAGCCGTGGGCGAGCCGGTAAAGATTATCGATCGTACTGCACTGATCCTGGATATCTTTGGCCTGCATGCTCAGACGCGTGAGGGACGCCTGCAGGTACAGCTGGCACAGCTTCAATATTTGTTGCCTCGCCTGCGTGGCATGTGGAGCCATCTCGCCAAGGAGCAGACGCGCGGCGGCATCGGTTCACGTTTTGGTCAGGGCGAAAGTCAGCTCGAGGTCGACCGTCGCCTCATTCGTAATAAGATCGCTGCGCTTCGTCGTGAGCTCAAGCAGGTTGAACAGCGTCGCGATGTTCAATCCAAGAGTCGCATTGAGTCCCCGGCGTTTCGCGTCGCGTTAGCCGGTTATACCAATGCCGGTAAATCGACGTTGCTCAATCGTCTGACCGGCTCTACGGTACTTTCGCAGGACAAGCTGTTTGCTACGCTCGACCCTACGACGCGTTCGTATCGTCTGCCCGGCGGTCGCGGCATGACGATTACCGATACCGTCGGCTTTATTCAAAAGCTGCCGCATGGTCTGGTCGATGCCTTTAAATCGACGCTGTCCGAGGTTTTGGGTGCCGATCTAATTCTCAAAGTCGTAGATGCGTCTGACGAGGACTATGAGCGGCAGCTGGAGGCTGTCGACCGCGTGCTTGATGAGATCGGCGCCGGAGAGCGTTTAACGCTGACCGTATTCAATAAAATCGATCTTCTCGATAGCGTTGATCGATTGAGTTTCCGTCGTCTCTATCCGGAGGCCGTTCTGTTCTCGGCCCAAACGGGCGAGGGGCTCGACGATCTCGTCGATCGCATTGCTCGCGAGGCAGCTGCCACCGATGTGTTGCTCTCCGCCGATATCCCGTATCGCGAGGGCGCTCTCATCACGCTGGTGCATGAGCAGGGAGCCCTTCTGCATGAGGATTATCTCGAGGACGGCGTTCGCATTGTGGCGAAGTTGCCGGCTCGTATTGCACCGCGGCTCGAGCGTTATCGCACCGTGTAGACGAGCTCCAAAATGCCCAGAATGATGGGCTGATGCAGCAGATAAAAGGGGAGAGCGTGACGTCCAAGGCTGGCGAGCGCCGGCAGGGGGTTGGCGTAGGTCCAGCTAGGGACGGTCTTATCGATACTCTGCGCTATGTGTGCGGCGAAGTATCCTGCAAGATACATAAAGATAAACGGGATGATGGGGTAGTAATCACCTGAGACAAACCCAGGGCTCGGAAATCCCAGCCACGCCAGGTAGGGGACAGGGTAGATCGTTTTGGGGATGCTCCAGGTGATGGCGAACAACACAAGGCATAGGGGCATGCCCCATCTTGCCGTTATCTTCTTAAGGACGGGATCGGTCAACGCCACGATGCCGGTGCATGCGGCCATGCAGTAGATGATGCCAAAATTAACCGAATCGTCGACTGAGACAAGTGTTGTTGCCAACCAGACAACGAGTGCTGCTAAGGCGTATTTAGCGGCACGATTGATATTGTTGCGCGAAAGGGTGCACATCCAACCCGCGATAAACAAAAATACCCAGCTGATGCTGGCGCGCCAGATGTCTTGAAAGACTGACTGGGTAAACCAGGGCATATCCCAGCCGTACAGGTAGGCGAGATCATAGCAAGCGTGAAAACCTGCCATAGAAATCATCGTAAACCCGCGGACGGTATCAAAGATGGTTATGCGTTTTTGCATTACGAGAACCGGCGCATCAAGCCGACGACTTTGCCCAGGATAACGGGATTCGTTGCATAGATAGGTTCCATGGTGTCGTTCTCGGGCTGCAGGCGTACGCGTCCCTGCTCCTTGTAGAACGTCTTGACGGTCGCTGAACCATCAATCATGGCCACGACAATTTCGCCGTTCATGGCACTCTTTTGTTCACGGACGATGATGTAATCGCCATTGAAGATGCCGACATTGATCATTGAGCTCCCATGTACCTCAAGGATAAAGGAACCCTGATCGGTGGCGATTTCGGTCGGGATAGTAAAAGTGTCTTCGATATTCTGCTCGGCCAGAATGGGGATCCCAGCCGCGACGCGACCAACGAGCGGTAGCGAGACCGTCCCGCGAGGTGCGGTGGGCTCGTCAGATTTAGAAATTGAGACAGAGGAACCGTCTTCGTTAAAGAGTTCCAGGGCACGCGGTTTGGTGGCATCGCGCTTGAGTAGCCCGCGCGCCTCCAGGGCAGAGAGATGAGCGTGCACGGTGCTGGGGGAGGAAAGGCCCACGGCAGAAGCCATCTCGCGCACGCTGGGCGGATAACCCTTCTCCTGCTGATATTCCTTGATGAAGTCGTAAATTTGCTGCTGACGCTTGGTAATTTTGCGAGCCATCAGGGCATCCTCTCTACCCATGTCAAACAAATGTTCGAATTTTGCTTGACAGGAACAACTGTTCGAAGATAATAATAACCGAACATTCGTTCTCGCGCCAGACATTTTTGTCCGCGCGGCTTGATAAAACTGTTCTCAGCAAAACACGCGAGAGGAGAACATGATGAACGCAACGAATATGGTCCAGGGAAACCTCGCCCTTAAGCTCGAGACGCCTGCCGCGCCCGCTTTTACTGTTGTCAAGGGTGGCCGTTCCGGTTATCAACCTTTGCCCGTAAAGTCTGCTCGTACTCAGTATGCTGTTGCCGCGCCGACTCCCGCTGCCCTGAAGGTCTCGACGATTGTTGCCGTCGCCGTTGCGCTCACGCTCTTTTTTGTCCTCGCTACGTCGGTCTTCAGCGCTCGTCATGCCGCGTATGCCGAGTCCGCTTCCAACGTTACCTACGAGACCATTCGCGTTCAGCCTGGTGATTCTCTTTGGTCGCTTGCCGAGGAATATCCAATCGAAGGCCTTTCCACGCAAGAGACTTCCGACATGATCCGTAACGTCAATCATCTGGAGCATGGTTCGCTCGCCGCCGGTGCGCATCTTAAGGTTCCTGCTCGTTCGTAATCATTATCGCGCTGCGCATGGTACCCTTGTTATCGTTTAAGAGGAGGTTCCATGCGCTGTCCCAAATGCGGCAAGGCACATACCCGCGTCGTTGATTCCCGTATGCAGGAGTCAAATAACACCATTAAGCGCCGTCGCGAATGTTGCTCGTGTAACTACCGCTTTACAACGTTCGAGCGATGTGAAGACCCAATCGAGGTCATTAAGTCGGACGGAACTAAGCAGCGGTTCGATCGCAATAAGCTGCTCGTCGGCTTGATGCGCGCCACCATCAAGCGTGATATCGACACTAAGAAGCTCAATGAGATTATCGACGACATCGAGGTCGAGCTGCGTTCACGCACGCTGACGGCCGTCACGTCCCATGAGTTGGGTGACATGGTGCTCAAGCGCTTGGCCAAGATCGACAAGGTGGCGTACATCCGTTTTGCCTCGGTCTACCGTGATTTCAAAGACGTCGATGAGTTTCTGCAAGAGCTCGACAAGCTAAGGTGATTCCATGTCCAACATTACCGTCAACATAAAGCGTCTCGACCCCACCGTTGAGCTTCCCAAATACGCCCATCCCACCGATGCTGGCTTGGATTTGCGCTCCAACGAGGACTGCGTCCTGAAGCCCTTCGAACGCCGTCTGGTCTCTACTGGGCTGGCCATCGCTCTGCCCGATGGCTACGCCGGCTTCGTCCAGCCCCGCAGCGGCTTGGCTATCAAGCAGGGCCTGTCTATAGTCAACACGCCGGGCCTCATCGACGCTCACTACCGAGGAGAACTCAAGGTTATCCTCATCAACCTGGATCCCTCCAATAACATTCAAATCAATAAAGGCGACCGCATAGCCCAACTCGTCATCCAAGAAGTCCCCACGGTCAATCTCATAGAAGTAGAAGAACTAGACGAAACCGACCGAGGCAAAGGAGGCTTCGGCTCCAGCGGCATCGCCTAGGGCGCCCGTATCCCTCCCGCCCGGGGCTTACCTATATCATTCCATGCTCAAACATTCTCGCGTCGCTTCGCTCGCTGCGAAACTGCGCGTGGAACGATATAGGTAAGCCCCGGGCGGGCGGCTACTCGCTTGAAACAATATTTACTTTTCTAGTAAGTCGATGCGATGAAGGGACGCCTCCTTTGTCGCATCGACTTACTGTATTTATATTTTCTGGTTCCCCTTTGCAGATTCTACTGGTGGGGAATCTGGTATAGCCGCTGGTACGTTAACGCGGCTGGTACCGTCAAGATTCTTTCGCAAATTGATCGAGGCGGCCTCG
>NZ_QROQ01000033.1:0-21120 GCF_003475115.1 Collinsella sp. AF37-9
GTACGGATGAATGTGGGAGGTGTTCGGATAAAGTCGATAATCAAGGGTGCATTTAAAGTGAGAAAAGCCGTCAGAACACTTGCGCGGATGTGCGATGTCCCGTATCATAGACAGCCGTTGACGCCTCAGTTGCGTCACCACATGGCCGCCAGCGTAGCTCAGTTGGTAGAGCACCGCTCTCGTAAAGCGGGGGTCACCGGTTCGAGCCCGGTCGCTGGCTCCATTGCACAAGATAGCCGCCTTCGGGCGGCTTTTTTGTTGCCGATTCGGCCACTCGGTGGACTTCGGATTTAATGCTTAGAGGGCGGGGATTTACCAAAGTGAAATTTTAATGAAAAGAAACCCAGCTGCAACAATTGCCATGGTGAGGGCTCGAATTGGCCATATAGATTTAAAATAGCCACGATACCTTCTCTTTTGCTGGAACGATATATCTATACAAGGTTGTGAGCGGAAAACAAAAATACGTCGATTGCTATCCGACAAACGGGTCTGGAATTGCATTCACCGGCATTTCGGGGCAGATTGATACACATGTACGAAAGGGAACCTATGTGGTGCGTTGGGTTGGAGCTGCTGCAGGCCCGATATGGATTGCGGTCTTGCGCCCCGATGTCCAAATAGGTTTCTCTCTCTAGACGGGAAGTTGCTCATGAACGCCATATACGACGGGGATGACTGGGTCGATCATTATACTTGGCGCCTGGTCGGCTCGAACGACAATGGGGATGTGGTGTTTGATGGACTATGTCCAAAGCATCTCCATCCTTTTGTCTCGTCGTTAATTGAGAGTTCCGCTCGTGTTGCCCCCTACAGCTCGGCATCGCTTCATGATACGGACGTTTTGAAGACCATAAGGGAATCAATTGACGAGGGCACGATGAGCGGCCCGCTGTTTTCTCGGCTTGTGGGGCTAGATGAGATTGGCTCGAAACGACTGCTTGCGGGCGAAAAAGTGGAACTCACTTATCGGTCGATGATTTCAATCCTGCGGCTAGCCGATGTTCTTCGCAAATAAATGAGGCTTCCCTATTCAAAACAGAAAACCCCGCCAAACGTGATTTCCCTAGGGAAAACCCGTTTGGCGGGGTCCTAGCGTGATTTCCCTAGGGGAATCACGCCATCAGACGAACAGCTCAGCCGAGCAGCCCGTTACTCCTGCCAGTAGGCGTCGGCAAGCAGCTTAAAGCAAATCTTTTTGACCGGCTGTGCGCCATCGCCCGGAAACTCGAGCGTGGGCATGTGAGGCTCGCCGGCAACAAACAGCGCGAACTTGTCGTCGGCAAGATCGCCGGCGATCGAAGCGTCGGAATCGACCAGATCGTAGTCGTCCTTCTCGTCAAACTCCTGAACCAGCGTCAGGCTGCCCGTGGCAACCTTAAAGGCCTCGCGACCCTCGACGTCGATCTGCAGGTCGTGATAGCGCTGATGCGTCTCATAGTGAGCCTCGCCTTCGGGACGCGTCGTGGGAGCCATGACGTTCGCAAAGACCTTGTCGCCCAGAATCGGATGGCTGCCGACCTCGAGCTTCGCCGGATCGTTCTCCTCGAACCAGTCAATCAGCACATCGAGGCCCTTGAGCATTCCGCGGTATTCCTCGATATCGCCCAATGCACCGTAAATCATCTAAATCCCCTCTCGGATCGTTTATTTGGCAGCTACTCGGTAAATGCATTACCGACGCTGTTGCCACCCACATACGTCTCGACCAGGGTAAGGTCGGGATTGAACACGACAGCATCGGCGTCGCGCCCCGGCATAATGCTACCGCACTTGCCGTCAACTCTAACCACAAGCAAGCAACCGATGCCGGGGGCGGCGCACAAGCTCCTACAGCTCGGTCACGACAACGCCGTTGTAGACCTCGTCCCAACGGTCCATGACCAGATGGCCGGTCATGGGATCCATGGCATTGAGCTTGCCGCAGGTGTTGGCGGTACGCAGCACCGTCTCGTCGTCCGCGCCAGCAGCAATGGCATGCGCGAAGCCAGCGATAGTGGAGTCACCAGAGCCCGTGGCGTTAACGGCAGGGATATCGGGCGTCTTTGCGCGGAACGCACGGCCATTGTGGAAGCCAACGGAGCCGGCAGCGCCCATGGACACGACGACCCAGGGGATATCGGAGAAGCGGGCATCAGAGGCGAGCGCGGCGCGGAGCTCGTCCACATCGTCGGTGGTAAAGCTCGTACCCAAAAGGCCGTTGATCTCGGTCAGGTTAGGCTTGACCAGCTCGGGCTTAATTTCGGACTTAAGGGCGGCCTCGAGCGAAGCACCCGAGGTATCGAGCAGCACCTTGGCGCCGGCGTTCTCGGCAATGCCCGTGATCTTGGCATAGTAGTCTGCCTCGACACCGCGGGGCAACGAACCCGAGATGGTGACGACGTCGGCCTTGCTCGCAAGCTCGGCGAACTTTGCGGTAAAGGCATCGAGCTCCTCGGGGGCAATCGTCGGGCCGCTCTCGAGCAGCTCGGTCTGGTTGCCGGCGTGGAGGATGTTGAGGCAAATGCGAGTCTCGCCCTTGATGGGCACAAAATCATTCTTAATGCCGTTAGCGTCCATGAGCTCGGCCATATAGGCGCCCATATGGCCACCAAGCAGGCCGGTTGCCACAACATCGTCGCCCAACTGACCAAGGACGCGGGCTACGTTAAGGCCCTTGCCGCCGGCGGTCTTTTCGGGCGTCACACGGTTGACGTCGTCGATGACGAGCTCATCGAGCTGATAGCGCGTATCGACAGACGGGTTCATCGTAACGGTGAGGATCATTTTTAGCTCCTTATCTCGCAGGCTCCTTGTGCCTCGCGATACGAGTCGACAAAACGGAATTACAGAATCTCAATCGTGAACGAGCGAACGACGGTCTCCTTGGGCTTGGCGATAAGGCAGCCGCGCTTGTGCTCAAGCACGTCGTCCTCATCGGAGCAGGTCGAAAGGCCGCCCCAGGGTTCAACTGCCACAAAATCGCCCTCGGGCTTGCTCCACACAATGAGATATGGGAAGCCCTCAAAGCTCAGGCGAACACCCTTGTCCTCGCCCTTTTTGGAAAGCGTGACCTGACGGCTCTCGAGCACGTCAAAGATGGTCTCCGCAAAATCGAAGAGCTCATGTGACAGAGGCAGCGTCTTTCCCACCATGGGGTTCTTGGAGCGGTTGGTCACGTCAATCAAGCCAGTCGAGGGGACGGCAGCGCAAAGCTCAGCAGCCTCGTCTTTCTCAAAACGCAACTCGTAGTCCGTATAGGCCTCGCCCTCATCGAGCGGGCACCTAAAGCCGGGGTGTCCACCGATAAAGAAAGGCATGTCCTCGGTGCCCTCGTTGGTAACCTCATAGGAGACGCGCACGGCGGCGTCCTCGAGCGTATAGCGGGCGACAAGCTTAAACGGATACGGATAATCGCTCAGCAGCGCGGCGTTATCCTCCGAAGCCAGGCACATCGCCAGCTCGTTCTCGCTCTGGCTCAGCAGCTTCCACTCCTGTTTGCGCGCAAACCCATGGCGGGCGAGCTTCACATGATGTCCGGCAAACGTCATGGCGCTGTTATCGCGCAAACCTCCGCAAATCGGGAAGCAAATCGGTGCCTGGCCGGACCACACGGCGGGATCGCCCTGCCACAAGTACTCGCGACCTCCAGCCTCAATCGAGGTAAACGAACCACCGGCCGTGGAGACCTTGATAGAAATCGAATCGTTGGAGAGAGCGTATTCCATTGTCCATCCTTTCGAACAACTGCTTTTTGCTCGCAAGAACCCGTCTCGGCCCTGACCAAAGGACAAACCCGCACGTTCATCGATGCGTCCGGTTTCCCAGCCATGCAACGGGGTACCATACAGACATTGATGCAATTACAGCTGAAAGGCCTTCTTATGCGAACCATCATCCTTTATGCCTCACACCACCACGGCAATACGAAAAAGCTCGTGGACGCCATCGTCGAGGCGCACCCCGAGATCGATACCCTCGACGTGAAGTCACTCGGTAAAAACGAGTACCCCGACCTGCACGAATACCATCTGATCGGTGTCGCCACGGGCATCTATTACTCCGAGATCGACAAGGACATGGCACGCGTGCTCACGAACGTGCTGCAGCCGCAGGACAAGGTGTTTGGCCTTATGACCTACGGTGGCAAAAACAAGTGGTACGGCAAGGATATCGATGGCATCTGCCGCATGAGGCAGGCCATCTTTATGGGCGTCTACGGCTGTCCCGGCTTTGATACGTGGGGGCCGTTCAAACTCACCGGCGGCGTCCAGAAGGGACACCCGACCGCTGAGGAAATTAAGGGCGCCGTCGACTTCTTCGACAAGATCGAAGACGAGTATGGCGACATCATCGTCGAAGAGTACGCCAAGCGCGAGAAGCGTCTAGCATACGAAAAGGAGCATCCCGCGGGGGGTCTTGTGGCCGGCGTCAAGCGCACGGCAAAGAAGATCGTTAACAAGCTGTAACTGTTAAGGTGCTTTTGAGCGTTTAACCCATACGGCGGGTCCGAGCAGATTCGGGCCCGCCGTCTTTTTCTATCGTTAATCGGTAAAGGCGTTGCCGACGCTCTGGCCGCCAACATACGTCTCGACGAGGGTGAGCTCATGGTCGAACACGACAAAGTCGGCGTCGCGACCCGGCATGATGCTGCCGCACTTATCCTCGATGTGCGCAGAGCGAGCCGGCACCTCGGTTGCCATGCGAATGGCGATATCAGCGCTGGCGATGCCCCAATCGACAATGTTCTTGACGCCCTGGGCAAGCGTGAGCACCGAGCCGGCAATGCTTTTGCCGTCGGCGAGCCAGCACAGGTTGTCCTTCATGATGACGTCCATGCCACCACTGGTGTAGCTGCCCTCGGGCATGCCGCCGCAGCCCAGGCAGTCGGTGATGAGCACCGTGTGCTGCCAGCCCTTTGCCTGCAGCAGTGCCTTGATGGCGGCAGGGTTTACGTGCTTGCCGTCACAGATGATCTCGGCGTAGGTCTCGGGCGTGGACATGGCAGCACCCACGACACCGGGCTCACGGTGATGCAGACCGCGCTGGCCGTTATAGGTATGCGTAAAGCAGCTGGCACCGGCATTGATAGCGGCGATGCACTCATCGTAGGTGGCGTCGGAGTGACCGATGCTGGTCACCACGCCCTTGGCGTTCAGAGCAGCCGCATAAGCAGCGGCACCGTCGCGCTCGGCGGCCATGGCGCTCTTAACGATGCGACCGCCCGCAGCCTCCTGCCACTGGTCGAAAACCTCCTCGGAGGGGTCAATCAGGTAAGCGGGGTTCTGCGCGCCCACGTGCTTCATGGTAAAGAAGGGGCCCTCCAGGTAGATGCCCTGAATGCGGGCACCGCAGAAGTCGGGGCCGCGGCCCTCGTCCGCCTTGGCGATAGCAGCGCAGGCGTCCTTGATCTGTTCGACGCCATCGGTGAACGTCGTGGGCAGCCAGCTGGTGGTACCGCGACGGGCGAGCTCGGTTGAGCTGATATCGATGCCCTCGGGATCGTTATCGGTAGTTGAGTGGTTGTAGAAGCCATGGATGTGAGTATCGACCATACCCGGTGCGATCCACGATCCCGTGTAGTCCTTAATCTCGCAAGAGGGCTCGTCGGCCTGCCAGGCGCCAAAAACGCCATCCTCGACCATAAGATAGCCGCCCAGTTGCGGGCCTGCCGGCAAGAAGAACTTGTCAGCCTTAATTGCGTACGTGCTCATATGCACTCCTCGCTTCTAAAGCAGTTGACTGTGGTAATGCTTATACCCAGCTCACGTAAAACAAAAAGCGCCCGCCCGCCGTTATGAGCGGACGGGCGCCCTTACAGGGGGACGCGATTAAGCGGTGAAGGGGTGAATCGTCACGCCCTTAACCACGCGGTTGACCGTGCCGGTGGGGCTCGGCGTATCGGGCGTGTTGCCCACGCGGACGGAGTTGAGCAGGCTGATAGCCTGGGCAAACATCACGAACGGCAGAGCAAGGTAACCCTCGGGAAGTGCCTCGTAGCCCTTAAAGGTGAAGGACTCACCCTCATAGACGGTGGCACCTTCCTGCTGAACGGCGATGGTGTGCTGAGCGATCTCGTCGCCACCGATCTCGTTTAGGATGTCGATGTCGTACTGACGGGTGTAGGCGTCGTTGTTGACGAACACGAAGACGAGCGTCTTATCGTCGACGAAGGACTTAGGTCCGTGACGATAGCCCATGGAGGTGTCGTAGGAAGTAGCGACCAGACCGTGAGCGAGCTCGAGGATCTTGAGCTGGCTCTCCTGAGCAAGGCCACCGAAGGAGCCAGAACCCAAGTAGGTCACGCGGTTGAAATCGCCAGCCAGGTAATCGGCGATCTCGGGCTCACGGGAGATGACCTCCTCGCCCATCTTGGCAATCGTCTCGACCCACTCGGCCTTCTGCTCGTCAGAGGCAGTGTCGAAAATAAGGGTGGAGAGCAGGGTCATGCAGGAATAAGAACCGGTCATGGCGAAGCCCTTGTCGTTGGCGCGCGGAATGAGCAGCGTCAGCGCATTGGGATCATCGGCAGACTCGACGGCAAGCTTGCCCTCGGGAGCGCAGGTGATGTTGAGGAACTTGACGTTGTGGACGAGCTCCTTGGCAACGGCAACGGCGGCAAGGCTCTCGGGGCTGTTGCCAGAGCGGGCAAAGGAAACCACGAGCGTGGGATCCTCGGCGCGCAGGAAGTCGCGCGGGGCGCTCACGATGTCGGTCGTGGCGATGGGCTTAAAGTCGTAGAGATCAGTGTTGCCAGCGTGACGCAGGTACGGGGCGCAGGTATCGCCAACGTAGTCGGACGTACCGGCACCGGTGAAGACAACGGACAGACGACCCTCGCCCATAGCGCGAGCCTCGGCCAGGAAGGCCTCGATGGCCTCCTTGTTCTCGCGATAGATGTTGAGCGTATCACGCCAAAGCTCGGGCTGCTGAGCAATCTCGGCCGTGGTGATCTGGGCGCCGAGCTCGGTGAGCTCCTCGACACTCTTCTCGAACATTTCTAATACCTCTCTCTAGAAGTAATCCTCTGACGTGCAATTATACACTTCGGTTGGTTATCTGGTAGTAACCAGTTAAATGCAAAGAATCACCATATGGAAACGATGCGAGCACTAGTTACTGCGCTGGTGGTAAACCTTGTATTTAAACTGATCGGCACGAGCAACCGAGAGTGTGTACTCCACTACCTCGTTTGACTCGTTATACGTAGTCCTGACCAAATCGAGCACAGGCGAGCCCTCGACAATTCCCAAAAGGTGGGCATCGGTGGGACGGGCTATGCTCGCATAGAACTCCTCTTCGGCCACGCGAATCTTTTGCTGAAAGTCCTGCTCAATCACATCGTAAAGCGGCTTACGCTCCAGCAGCGGTCGCTTTAGGGACAGAAATTGACGAACCGGTAGATAGCTGCGTTCGACCATCATGGGCATGTTGTCGGCAGAGCGAAGACGCTTGAGCTTAAAAATGCGATCACCGATGCGCAATCCCATATGCTCGGCCAGATTCCTATCGGCCTCCATCTCGCAAAACTCGAGAATCGTGGTCTCGGGTTCTCGACCCATCGCGCGCATCTGCTCGGTAAAGCTGTAGGACTGCATAAGATTGGTTGCTTTTGCCGAACGGTCGGTCACAAAGGTACCGCGACCGTGCTGCCGAACCACCAGTCCTAAACGCTCCAGTTCCTGCAGAGCCAGGCGTACCGTAGTGCGCGAGAGACCATAGCGCTCCGAAAGTTCGCGCTCGGAAGGAATCATGTCACCGGCGCGATATTCATGGTCAATCTTTTCGGTCAGAATATCGACCAGCTGATCGTACAGCGGTTGCTTACGCGCTCCGATCGCCATCCTATCCTCCCTTTTGCTCGAATTCGGCTAACTACCTAGGGTGTTATGCATTATCTGTCTGCCACACCCGAATCATTAAGAAAACAAAAGCCGCGCGCTCTTTCGAGCACGCGGCTTTTAACATACACATGGCTTAAGGGGTCGGGGTGTGAGCCGCGTAGGGACACACCCCTCAAGCTAGAGCCTTACCAGATGCTCGGCCAGAGACCAAGCGGGCCAGCGCCCAGGATGCCAAGGACGAAGAGCAGGAGAATGCCCTTGGTCGGGGTCCAGCTGTGCTTAGCGAACATGTAGTAAAGCAGCAGCGTAAGCATAAGCGGGACGAGCTTCGGGACGATGGTGTTGAGGGTGTCGGCAACAGAGAAGTTGACCGGATCCTCGGTAACGGTGCCGTAGGTCACGGACTCCATGCCGTTACCCAGATCGGTGACGCCGCACTCGACAGCGTTGCCGTCGGCATCGGAAGCGGTAAGGGCGTTGCCGTCCTTATCGGTCATGGCGATGGTACCGGCCTCAGCGGTCTCGGTATCGATGCCCTCCATACCGGTGAAGTTCTCGGCCTCCTTCTCGGAGACGATCACGGTAGTAGCGGAGAGACCACGGGTGGTGCCGTTGGGGATCTGGAGGTTGATCTGGGTGCCACCCATGGTGACGACCAGGCAACCGACGACGAAGACGCCCATGATGGAAGCGGCACGCGTGAAGGCCTGCATGTTGGCGGTCAGAGCGTCAATAGCGCTGGTGCCAAGCTTGTAGGACCAGTTCATGAGCCAGAAGCGCAGAGCGAACTGGACGACGTTGAAGATCACCAGGAAGATGATCGGTGCAGCGGCGTTGCCGTTGATGGCCATGTTGGAGGTGATGCCGGCCGTGATAGGCACGAGCGTCAGCCAGAACAGGGCGTCACCGATACCACCGAGCGGGCCCATTGCGGCGACGCGGACGGCGCGGATCGTGGGGATGTCAACCTTGTTCTGCTCGAGCGAAAGCACGATGCCCATAACAAAGGTGACAAGGAACGGGTGGGTGTTGAAGAACTCCAGGTTGTGGCTCATGGAAGCCGCGAGGTCGTTCTTGTTGGTGTGGATCTTCTCCAGACCGGGGATGATGGAGTAAAGCCAGCCAGCGGCCTGCATGCGCTCGTAGTTGAACGATGCCTGCAGGAAGCAGGAGCGCCAAGCCATCTTGTTGAGGGTCTTCTGGTCGAGCTGCGGAGCAGGAGTGAGATCCTCGTAGTGCTCCGGGATCACATACTCATTAGATGCCATCTTCGAAGTCACCTCCGTCAGAAACAGCTGCACCCTTCAGCTCGGTCTGCTGCTGGAAGTCCCAGAAAGCGATGCCGAAGCCGATGAGAGCGAGGATGAGCAGAGCAGGGGTTGCCAGCGAATCGTTGGCAACGGTGATGAGCGCGAGGCCAAAGCCCATGAGGAAGAAGCCCCACATATCGCGGTTCATCATAACCTTGAGCAGGACGGCGAAGCCGACGAAGCGCATCATGCCGCCTGCAGCGGAGAGACCGGTCTGCAGCCAAGTCGGGATGGCAGAAGCGATGGTCTGACCGATGGTAGCGCCAGCGATGAAGAACAGGGTGACGACGACAGCGAAGATCAGGCCGAGCAGAGCCATGGCGAAGTAGTTCAGACGCTCGATACCCTTGGTGTCAGCGTTGTGGGCCATGTTGTCCGCGGAGGACATGAGCGGCGACATAAGCGTGAAGACCAGGGTAACGCCGAGCTGACCAAGCAGAGCGAACGGAATGGCAAGGCCGACTGCCGCGTTGGGCTCGAGGCCCGTAGCGATAGCGAGAATGGCTGCCATGATGCCGCCGATGACGGCGTTAGGCGGCTGAGCGCCTCCGATCGGCATGTTGCCGATCGTCATGAGCTGATAGGTACCACCCACGAGAAGACCGGTGTTGAGGTCGCCAAGGATAAGACCGATGACGGCGCCGGTGACGATGGGCTGATAGAGAGACTCGAGGAAGTTGAACTGGTCGATTGCCGCGACGAACGTGACGATGAAGACCAGAGCGACCTGGATGATCGAGTATTCCATCTTGCTCCTCCTTTCAAAATGTATGTACGCACTTTGGATATCACGTACAGAACGTCAGGGTTTCAATCCTGACAACGTGGATCACGAGGATTACGAGAAGAGCTTGCTCGTGTCCTCAACAGGCGTGCTCGGAACGCGCCTGATCTCCAACTCCACCCCCAATTCCTGCAGCTCTTTAAACGCAGCGACATCCTCGTCGTTAACTGCGACGGAGGTGGCGACTTGGCGCTTTCCTTCCGACATGTGCATGTTGCCGATGTTTACCTTCTTTATAGGCACACCGCCCTTGACGAGCGTAAGCACGTCTTCCGGTGTTTCGGCCACGATGAAGATCTTCTGGCGCGGGCTCGCCTTGCCAATGACGTCGATGGTCTTCTGCAGGGAGAAGAAACGCGTAGCGACGCCGGCGGGAGCGGCCATCTTCATGAGGTTCTGGCGCATGGTGTTGGTCGACACATCGTCGTTGGCGACGAGGATAAGGTTGGAGCCCAGGGTGGAGTTCCACTGGGTAGCGACCTGACCATGGACCAGTCGGTTATCGATGCGGGTAAGAAGAATGTTGGGTTCTGCCATGTTGATCAGCTTCCTTTCGTTATTTGCTGACGACAGTTACTTGATCTCCTGAATCGCGTAACGCGAAACATCTACGACGGCACCGGATCGGACTTTGATCTGGACCTTTTCGCCTTCGATGCCCTTGACGGTTCCGTAGATACCGCCGGCGAAAAGAACCTCCTGACCCGGCTTGAGCTCGGTGTGCAGCTCCTTGAAGTACTTCTGCTTCTTCTTCATGTTGATCTGAGACCAAATGGTGTAAATCACACCCATGATGACGAGAAGACCTAAAAGAGCGACCGAGGAGCTCAGGACGCTGGCTCCGAAATCGGCCATTAGATGCCGTCCTCGTCGCCGAAGATATCCTCATCCTCGGCACCAGCGACGGAGGCGACCGTCTGGGCGGTGATGCCCGTCTGGCCAACGGTCACGGCCTGCTCGCCAAGCTCGGCGAGCGTGGCGTTGCCGCGGAGGAACAGAAGCTCAATAACCATGGGAAGGTTAGTTCCAGTCAGAATCTCGACGTTGTCGACATCCTGGGCAATCATCATTGCCTGGTTGAACGGGGTACCGCCAAGCAGGTCGGTAAAGACGAGCACGCCATCGCACTCCTCGCGCATGGCGGTAATAGCGGCGCGGAGATCCTCACCGTAGGAAGCAGCCTGGTCGCCCTCAAAAGGAACGACGGTAAAAGCGGGTTGATCGCCAGCGACCATAGCGATAGCGCTTGCGATGCCGGGTGCGAACTGTCCATGACCGGTAAGAATAAAGCCAACCATTCAAATTTCCCTTCCGAAGGTGTGTACGATCTGAGTCCGATGATGTTCGGAAGCCAGCGGGCGAGTGCCCTTAAAGCTTCTTGGAAAGCGTTCTTTGAAGACCTGTGGTCTCTCAACTGGTAGTAACCACGTGATGTGTTGTTGTCACTATATCATCACAGAAGAGGTCGCTTTCGCTGATTCACGCAGTAAAACGTTTTTGCACCGCTCACGGCAATAAATCGACCGTTTACCGCTCGTTAACACTTCTACCTGCGGTTTTGAAACCGTTTCGAAATACTTTGACGAAAGATCGGAACCTTTTCTATGTCTAAACAACGCAGGGTGGCCAAAAAAGGCATGTAGAAAAAATGCAGGTCATTGTGAAGATTTGTGAATTGGTCTTTTTGACTTAATACCAGTTAGAACCAGTTTAGAAATTATCGGTGAACGGTAGTTTTCGACCGCTCAGCGGTTATTTCCAATCGTTTGCAGCTCCTTTTCCATATGAATTAGGGAGACCCGATGAAGCACTTGCGCGGTTGCGGGAAATTTCGATACTCGTCCATCCCCCACGTGCCAAACTCTCACTCCCTAAATATGCCATAAGCTCTCGCTATTCGTCTTACAAACATAACTTACTCTAATCTGTAATTGTTTATCGTTTATCATTAAGTATGTTATAAGATTTAAATATCATCCTAGACATTGGTTGGAGGAGCTATGATCCGCTGGAACGTATCCAAATCGAATGAATCCATCAACCGCGAACAGGCAATAGCCGATCTGAGGAAGCTCGCTCACATCTGCAAATGGGCCACAATCTGCACCGCCGTAGCGCTCGCTCTGGGACTTCTCGCAGTCATTGCAATCGAGCTTCTACTCATATTGCCTAGCCTCTCCCAAGGGTTCTGCCTCCAATCCGTAGAGCTTAATGCCGGCGAAGGGCCATCTCTCGCTCTCGTCGGCGCCAATGAACAGACCCCTCTTATACTTGTCGCGCACGACGGTCATACTGCCATAGGGAGCGCCATGATGACATGCCTTGCGCTTGCCATTGTGCTAAGCGCATACAGGTTTTTCTCCGCCATTGAAAAGGCGGGCAGGCCCTTTGACCTCGAATGCATCCGCATACTACGTCAAGTAGGACATTTGTTCCTTATTGGCGGCGTTGCTGTGAAGCTTCTTGGTGCCATAGTCACGGGGCTGATACTCTCAGGATTTGGCGGCAACTTTACGGATGCGCTTGGCGGCCAGCACCTCGACCTCTCTATGGTCTTTGCAGGCCTGATTATTAGCCTGATTGCCAGCGTCTTCCAGTACGGGTGTATCCTGCAAATACAAGATGACGAGTTGCTCTAGGGGGAATCCATGATTATTCTGCGGCTCGACCGCATGCTCGCCGAACGCAAGATCTCATCCAAAGAGCTTGCGGAACGCGTGGGCATCTCCCAGGTCAATATGTCGCGCATCAAGACGGGCAAGGTTTCTGCCGTGCGCTTTTCAACTCTTGACGCGATATGCCGGGCACTCGACTGCCAACCGGGCGATGTACTGGAATATATGCCTGACGATGAAGCCGATAACCTCTTTGGACTTAAAGATTAATTGAGATTATTTAACTACCGGTACCTCCGACGTAATGAGCCCGCTAGAACGGATATCGTTCTAGCGGGCTTATTCAGATAGTTCGGCTACGCGATCGGTAAGCTCAGGCAGATCTTACGCAAACAGGCCGTAAATGCTGATGTTGGCCTTGGCGTACAGGCTGTTGGCGTACTCGGTCCACTTGGAGCTGGCGCTCGAAGCCTGCGAAGAATACTGCTGGTAAGCGGTGTAATAGGCGGTCATTGCCTGCTTATAGGTCGCGCTATCGGCCGTAAAGGCATCGTCGGCGAATGCCTTGGCGTAGGTGCCATCGGCGTCCTTCCAGGTGCCCTTCTCGCTATCCCACTCATCGCCGGCAAGGTTGATGATGTAGTCGGCGTAGTCCTTGCTCGCGGTCTCCTCGTTGCCGTCAGCAGGCTCGGTCGGGGCGGTCGGTATGCTTGCGGAGCTATCGCCCACCTTCTTCTTGTAGAGCTTCTGCAGCGTCGCGGACTGACGGACGATCTGCTTGGCCTGGTCCTTGGACACGCCGTACTGCGTGGCCATGGTCTTGTAGTCGGAGGTGCCGATGGAATCCTCGGCGTACTGCTTCATTTCCTTGGAAGAAACGGTAACGCCCTCGTCCTCGGCAGCGTCCAGCAGAATCTGGTTGCGCACGTAGGACAGGATGACGTCAGCAGAAGGAGCGGTGTAGTTGCCATCGCTATCCTTGACGGTGTCGAGGCTGTACTGGCTCTCGATGGCCTCACGCGCGGTGATGTCGCTCTTCTTGCCGTTGTAGCTATAGCTTGCCACGGTCGAATCGAGCTGGTCCTCGGTCAGGGTCGCCGAGCCGACGCCCTTGCCGCCAAAACCACCGTTGCCGATAAAGAAGCCGACCACGGCAGCGATCACGACGGCGACCACAAAGATGGCAATCATCGTCTTCTTGTGCTTGCAAGCGTGGTCGTCCACGTCGGAGTCGTCGTCCTCGTCCTGCTCCTCGGGCATGAGGTTCTCGTCAGCGGCATCTGCGGCAATCTGAGCCTCCAGTCGGGCGTCCTCCTCCTCGGCCGTCGTGCCGGCGGCAATGTGCTCGGCAGACGTACCGGCGACCAGATCGATCTTCTCGTCCTCGTCACCGTCGGGGCCTTCGCCGCGCTCGATGATCTGGATGCCGTCGATCTCGTCCTTCTCGTCCTTCTTTTGAATCAGACCCATATCAATTACTCCTTGTTAGGAAACATAGTCCCCAATAGAATACGCCCGACGAGGCGCCGGGCGTATTGATTCTTAGGTTATACGCAAACACTTAAGTACTATTTAGGCGTTTGCAGCGTGCATACCTTAGGCCAGGTGCGCGATAACGGCATCGGCAAAGGCCTGCGTGCCCACAGCGCCCTCAACGGAGCCGGTCTGGGCACGACGCACGTCACCGGTAACCTGCTCGCCCTCGTCGAGCGTGGCGGAGACGGCGGCACGAATGCGATTGGCAGCATCGTTCTCGCCCAGGTGATCGAGCATCATCGCAGCAGAGAGGATCTCGGCCGTGGGGTTGGCGATATCCTGACCGGCGATATCGGGCGCGGAGCCGTGCGTTGCCTCAAAGATGGCGCAATCGGCACCGATGTTGGAACCCGGAGCCATACCCAGGCCACCAACCAGGCCGGCGCACAGGTCGCTCACGATGTCGCCGTACAGGTTGGGCAGCACCAAGACATCGAAGTCGTTGGGGTTCTGGACCAGGCCCATGCAGGTGGCGTCGACGATCTTGTCGTTGAACTCGATATCGGGATAGTTGGAGGCCACCTCGCGCGCTACGCGCAGGAACAAGCCGTCGGTCGCCTTCATGATGTTGGCCTTATGCACGGCCGTCACTTTTTTGCGGCCGCAGCGGCGGGCATACTCAAAGGCATACTCCACAATGCGGCGGCTCTTGGCGATGGAGATCGGCTTGATCGAGATCGCGGAATCGGCGGCGAAGGTCTTTTGGCCCGAACGCTCGACAAGCTGCGAGAGCTCCTCGACCTCGGCAGCGCCCTCATCGAACTCGATGCCGGCGTAGAGGTCCTCGGTGTTCTCGCGCACGATGACCAGGTCGACGTCGCGGAAGCGCGAGCCGTCGCCCGGCTGCGACAGGCAGGGGCGCACGCAGGCGTACAGGTCGAAGTGCTTGCGCAGGGCGACGTTAACGCTGCGGAAGCCCGTGCCGACCGGCGTGGTGATGGGGCCCTTGATGGCAACCTTGGTCTCGGCGACCGCATCGAGCACATGTTGGGGCAGCGGCGTGCCAAACTCGTCCATGACGCCGGCACCGGCCTCCTGGACGTTCCAGTTGATCTGGACACCGGTGGCCTCGACCACGCGGCGCATGGCCTGCGTAATCTCGGGACCGATGCCGTCACCGGGAATCAGGACTACATCGTGCGCCATAATCTGTTACTCCTCGTCTTCGGCGTCGTCAGATTTTTTAACGCTAGCACGCTTCTTCTTTTTGGAGAGATCCAGGCCAAAACGTTTAACAAGCATTTCGCAAATCTCGCTCGAACGCGCCTTGAGATAGCTGCCCTTGCCGTTCTCGGCATCGAACTTAAGGCGCAGCGCAAGCTTCTCGGCAACCTCGGCGTCGATCTCGCCCTGGCAAAACTCGTACAGGCAACCGAGCATATCGCGATACTCAAGGTCGCCGTGGTAGCACTGGATGGCCTCGTCCAGGATGGGCCAAGCCTCGCGCGAACGCTCGACACTCGTGGCGCCCCACACGCACAGCAGGCGGAAGGCGGCATAGCGCAGCGTGGAGGAGATCTCGTCGAACAGTGCGGTCTCGGCGCCCTCAAAGGCATCGCCCAGCTGCTCGGGGCAGGTGGTGGCGAGCGCCGTCAGGGCATCGAGGGCCTCCCAGCGGGTCTGCGCCTCGGGGCGGTCGAGCGCCTCGATCAGCGCGGGTACGCAGGGCTCGACGCGCTGCGGATCGCGCTCGGCAAGCAGGTGCAGCACGCGGGCGGCAAACTGGCGGATGCGGCGCGTGGGGCAGCCGAGCTCCTGGACCAGTCGATCGACGGCGTTCTCGTTCTCCTCTGCCAGCTGGAGCTGTGCCAGCTCCTCGTCGGTGAGCTGTTCGTCTTTGTTTTCTGCCATAGTTACCTCTTCTTTTTATTTCTTGGCGTGCTTGCCAGCACCCTTGCTGTCATCGGTGACCGAGATGAGCTGTCGGTCGGCCGCGCCATTGCGACGTGCACGGCGGCGTTCCTCGGCATCGCCCGCGTCGGCGGCGGCTCGATGAGCCTTGTTGACGTTAAAGACCTCGTCGTGCTTGCGCCACGGACCGACGGACTCGCCAAAGCTCATCTTAAGGCCGGCGATAAAGCCACCGAGCCAGCCGATCGGCGCAAACTGCACCAGCGGGAACAGCGAGAACACCCAGGTCAGCAGGACGACTGCCGCCGCACCCGCAAAGTTGGCGATCCAGTAGTCGCGCTTGGTGATGACGCGCTTTTCGCACGCCCACTGGCCGCACAAAAAGCCGATGTAGATCGCAAAGAGAAAGAGCACCAGCGCAAGCACCACGAACGTCCAGCTCATGGGCGCTACTCCCCGTGATGGTGGCCGCAGCAGCACTCGTGGCCGTCGTCATGGCCGTGGCCGCCGCAGCACTCGTGGTCCTCGCCGTGGTGATGGCCACAACCGCACTCATGGTCGTCGCCGTGCTCGCCGCAACCGCAACCGTCCTCGTGGGCACCGTGCTCCTCGGGGCGATACTGCGACCAGTCCAGACCGGCGGCGATGGCGTCGGCCTCCTCCTTGTAGAGGACCGTGATGGCCTGGGTGCCCAGCTTGGCGCCACCGATGGCGTCGAGCATGTCGTAGAGCGTAAAGGCGACGTCGGCGCCGGGCAGCGCGAGCTCGCGGTCATCGGCGTAAGCGAGCGCCAGACGCAGGTCCTTAATGAAGTGCTCGACCATAAAGCCGGGCTTGTAGTCGCCGTCGAGCGCCTTGGGGGCCAGGCTCTCCATGGCGCCGGACTTGCCGGTGCCGCCCAGGATCATCTGGCGGGTCTTCTCCAGGTCAAGGCCGCTCAGCTCGGCAAATGCCATGGCGTCGGCCATGCCGACCATGCAGGCGCCCAGCGACACCTGGTTGGCGAGCTTGGCAGCCTGGCCCTTGCCGGCACCGTCGAAGCAGCAGATGTTGGCCGCAAAGGTGGCAAGGATGTCGCGGACCGGCGCGATGTCGTTCTCGGTAGCGCCCACGATAGCCGTGAGCGTACCGGCGATAGCGCCCGACTCGCCGCCGGTGACGGGGCAGTCAAACGCCATGCGGCCGGAAACCTGGGCGGCCTCGGCAATGTCGCGCGCCAGCTCGGGCGAGCTTGTGGTGAGGTCGATCAGGACCGCGCCGGGCTTAGTGCACGCGAGCAGGCCGTCGCCCGCCAGGTAGAGCTCCTCGACCTCGGAGGGATAACCCACCATGGTAAAGACGACGTCGGCGTTCGCCACGGCATCTGCCGGCGTATCGGCCCAAACGGCACCGCGCTCGATAAGCGCGACGGCCTTGGACTTGGTACGGTTGTTGACCGTGACGGGATAGCCGGCATCCAGGATGTGGCCGGCGATGGGGGCACCCATGATTCCGGTGCCGATGAATGCGACAGAGAGCTTGTTTGCCATGAAGCCTTTCCTTTTGGGTTGGGTGTTATTACCAGGTTGAATACTCGGTGCCAGCGTTTGGGCTGTGAGTTGGGATCGATTACGGCCGCGTTACTTGCCTACTGACCGCGCACGCGGCGGGCGATGCGGTCGGAAAGCGACGCCTTGTCGGCGCGGTTCTTACCCCAAAACGCGCAGGCCACCATGCCGGGGCCCACGTGCGAGCCGATGGTAGGACCGACGGAGCTGCGAATGATCGTGACGTCGGCGCAACCCTCCTCCTTGCGGATGGCGGCTTCGAGCCAGTCGCCGTCCTTTTCGGCATCGGCCGTCATAATGGCGATGGGCATGGTGCGATCGGGCACATAGTTCTCGCGGAACGACTTGAGGATGGACTTGAGCGCCTTCTTGCGACCGCGGTTGACGCCGATCAGCGACAGTGAGCCGGCCAGGTCGTAGGAGAGCTCGGGCTTGACGTCGAGCTTTGCCGTGAGCTGTGCCGCCGCGGGCGGAATGCGGCCGCCGGCAGCCAGCGCATCGAAGCTCTCGAGCGTAAAGTAACCGTGCACGTAGGTCTTGGCCTCGTTTGCCCAATCGACCAGCTGCTTAGCAGTCAGTCCCGCCGAGCGCTGGCGCACGGCCTCGAGCGCCAGGAGCTCGCCGGTCGCGCAGGGCAGAGCGTTGTCGACCACGTACAGCTCAAAGTTGGGATACTCGGCGCGCACGGCGTCCGCCGCCTGGCACGCGGAGTTGTAGCTCGACGACAGCGCCGAGGTAAAGCACAGGTAGACCGTGGGCGTACCCTCTTTGGCGCACTCGGTAAAGAACTCGATATAGCGACCGAGCGACACAGCCGAGGTGGACACGCGGGCACCGGCGCGCATGCGGTCGTAGAACTCCTTGGGTGTGATGCTCGACCAGATGTCATCCGTGCGCTCCTCGCCATCGATAATGAAGGGGAAACCCAAGATATCGACATCGAGGTTCGCGGCGACCTCGGGGCTAAAGTCGCAGCAGGTATCGACGACGATGCGGCAACGGTCCGAATGACCGGCGGATGCGGCCTTGTCCATCAAAGCGACTCCTTACGTAAAAAGGCGGCCACCCGCATGGGATGGCCGCCAACCGTTAACTCATGCAAGTTAACGTATTTTACTCGTCAAGTGTTTCGATGCGGGGCTTGATGATGCCATATCCACCATTCTTACGGTGATACACCACATTGATGAGACCGGTCGTCGCGTTCTCGAACACGTAGAAGTCGTGGCCCAGCAGATCGGTCTGCACCAGCGCCTGCTCCTCAGTCATCGGGGTGACGTCGATAACCTTCTCGCGGACGAGCAGGTCGTCCTCCTCCTCGGGCAGCAGCAGGTCGGCCAGATCCTCGACGCGCTCGACCGGCGCGACATCCGCGGCGCTGGCACCGCCCTGGCGGTTGTCCACGACCTTGGTCTTGAACTTACGCAGCTGGCGGGTGACCTTATCGGCGGAGAGGTCGATGGCGGCGTACATATCTGCACCGTGCTCGGCAACGCGAATCACCGAACCGCGGGCACGAACCGTAACCTCGACGATTGCCGGGTTGGGGTTCGAGGGGTTCTTCTCATAGCGAAGTACAACGTCGACCGTCATGGGCTCGATATCGAAAACCTTGAGCGCCTCGCCGATCTTCTCATCCACATGCGCACGCAGAGCATCGGTTACCGTCGTCTTGCGTCCAGAAACCTTGATATCCATACGTGGCTCCAATCTGCCTCGGGGACTTACTGTACTGGCTATGTACCCATTGCCGTGCATTTAATCACGCGGATTCCCAAAGACCCGAATAACGATTGCTTGATACCGCATACCGAAGTCTCGCACTTTTCTGTGGCAAAGTGCGCTATAGGAGGGAGCCGGCGACTTTGTATTTGGTCCCGAAAATTGGCTTTGACCTGCTGGTTTTATAGAGATGAAAAAGCCGGGCTCCCCTATTGGGGAAGCCCGGCAGTGCGTGTTGAAACCGTGAAGGGGCATCTCTCCTAGCGCATAGGAGACACCACCCCTAGCAATAACTAGCTATTAAGCTTGTTAATGTCGTCGTCGGTGATGGTGCCTTCCTGGCTGGACGATTTGTCCTCGGAGGATGCGGTCTCATTGTTGGAATCGGAGGACTCGCTGCCGGAAGACGTGGTCTCACTGGACTCAGAGTCGCCCGGCTGCACGTTAGCGCCCGAAACCGTCTTAGTGGTGAGGTCGTAGGGCATCGTGCCGTACCAGACGCAGTGGACCGCCTCGAGCGTGCCGTCGGCCGTAATACCGTCGAGGGCATCGCTCACGGCACGACACAGTTCGTCATTGGACGAAAGGCCTGCAACACCAAGCGTCGAGGGCGCCTCGAGCGCACCGACATAGGAGATCTCGCTCATCAGGCGTGCAAGGTAGCCGCCGGCCGTGGAGTCGCAGATCACATAGTCGACCTCGCCGGACTCGAGCGCCTCAAAGCACTCGTTGATGTTGGAGTAAGTCTTTTGGTTGGCGGTGATGCTCTGCTTAGCAAGCGCCTCCTGCGAGGCCGAGGACATCTGGATACCCAGAGTAGACGTGTTAAGGGTATCGGTGGAAACGCTCAGCGACCCACCATCGCTGGTTTTACCGAACACGGAAGCGGCATCGTACAGGCAGGTGCCGAGCGAGCTAACGTCCCCATCCGTGGAGTTGATCTCGCCGATAAAGATATCAGCCTTTTTGTCACCGAGCGCGGAACCTGCCGAGGACGCATCGACAAAGGCGACCTTAAGGCCCATGCGGCTTGCGAGGGCGCGGGCAGCGTCGACTGCATACCCCGTGAGCTCGCCGTCAGCGCCCTGCATGGCCTGCGGCGCATCGGAGGTATCGAGGGCAACCGTCAGGGTACCGGGGGTGACCAGGGCATCATCCGACACCGCGGGCGTGACGGTCTCGTACTCGATCTGGTCGATCGTGGGAGTCGTGAACGTAGACAGCGGGTTGAACGCGCATCCGCTCAGGCCCAAAACGGCGATGACCGCTGCGGTCCCAGCACCTAACCGAGCCGCGTGCATCAAGCTGCCCCTCACCATGTCCACTACCCTGCCTTCTGTGTCGTATACGATCCGTGTGTTGCGCGGAATATCAGATTGTTCCCACCAGCTGACCTGGTATTTGACCCCACACTTGCGCACCGGGGTGTTTGCTCGGGAGGCCGCAGCCACCTTCACGACTGGCCCGCTCGCCCGCGAGGCGGTATTGCCCCAAAGAAAGTAGAACGGACGGTGCGGCTTACATCTAGGACGCGCCATGATCGCGCCGCGCGCACGCGGTCGCTTACGTGGATCCCTTTGACCGCGTCTGTCTTGGACTAGGACGGGCATTTCGTCCGTCCGCAACCACAGCCTGGTAGGAACGTAGCGCATTATAGCTAAGTTCAAGCTATAGTTTAAGGTTAGGGGCGTCATTCGCATCGCGAGTACAGATTTCGCAGGTCGGAGTGGGCTATTCGTGCCCCTGTGAAGCCCGGAGCTCCCCCTATGGGGAGCTCCGGGGCACCCTTCCTAGGGTGCTGTGGCCAAAAAATGGCAAATATGAGTACTGTCACCAATTTAGCAACAGGCAATTTTGGCCTCTCGGACAGATTTTGCGCCCCGTGTCGGTAGCGCGCAGAGATGTGGTGTAAGAGGCGGGGCATGCCCCGCC